>CALBBA010000019.1 GCA_937926755.1 uncultured Collinsella sp. | reverse complement strand
CGCGACTGGCTCCGGCGCCCTCGCCTCCGGCTGGCTCAACCTAAGCGGTACGTGGTACTGGCTCGACCCCTCGACGCACGCCATGGCCACCGGGCTCCATGGGTGCAACGGCTCCATGTACTGGTTCAACGGCTCCGGCTCGATGGCGACCGGATGGGTCCTCGACGGCGGCACATGGTACTACGCGACGAGCTCCGGCGCCCTCACCTCCGGCTGGGCCTACGTCGGCGGCGCCTGGTACTGGCTTGACCCCTCGACGCACGCTATGACTACGGGTGTTCAAGAAATCGATGGGGTGAAATACTCTTTTGCTAGTAATGGCGCTTGGCTCGGCTAGCAACTCTTCCTTAATTGCTTTTTTCTAATTACATATTGCTCTTAGCTATCCATTTGTAGACTATGTTTATATAAAAATTGGTAACTACTGGGGGCTGCACATGGCAAGGAAAAAGCAAATAACATTAATCCTAATCATTCTTTCAACTCTACTGCTCGCTGGACCCGGTGTGGTTGATATCGCGAACGCAGAACCCATAAGCTCCTCCATCCCTACTGATTTTGAGCGGCAATCCGTCCCCTCGACTCTTTCTCCTTCCGATTCAATCGATGATGGTCCTGCTCAAGAATCCGTTAAATGGAATCTGGGTTGGAATTCGTTTGACGGCAACTGGTTCTATGTGGATTCAGTCAATCCGGTCTCGTTGCATTCTGGCTGGCTCTATACCAATGGGGCCTGGTATTGGCTCGACCCCTCGACGCATGCCATGGCCATCGGGCTCCATGAGTGCAACGGCTCCGCGTACTGGTTTGACGCCTCCGGCGCGATGGCGACCGGGTGGGTCCTCGACGGCGGCACATGGTACTACGCGACGGGCTCCGGCGCCCTCGCCTCCGGTTGGGCCTACGTCGGCAGCGCCTGGTACTGGCTTGATCCCTCCACCCATGCCATGGCTACCGGCCTTCACGAGTGCAACGGCTCCATGTACTGGTTCAACTCCTCCGGCGCGATGGCGACCGGTTGGGTGCTCGACGGCGGCACCTGGTACTACGCGACTGGCTCCGGCGCGCTGGCGCGCGGCCCCGTTTCCGTCGGCGGCGTGCCCTACTGCTTCGACGCCCGGACGGGAGCCATGCTGACGGGTTACCAGACTGATGCGCAGGGCGTCCGCCGCTACTTCGGCAGCTGCGGTCCCCTTAACGGCTGGGGCCTCGTCGACGGCTCCTGGTACTGGTTCGCTGACGGTATCGCCTCGACCGGCTGGCTTTACACTGGCGGCTCCTGGTACTGGCTCGACCCCGACGCGGGCGGCGCCATGGCGACGGGCCTCCATTCGTGCAACGGCTCCGCGTACTGGTTCAACGCTTCCGGCGCGATGGCGACCGGATGGGTCCTCGACGGCGGGACCTGGTACTACGCGACTGGCTCCGGCGCCCTCGCCTCCGGCTGGCTCAACCTAAACGGTGCGTGGTACTGGCTCGATCCCTCGACGTACGTCATGGCTACGGGTGTCCAAACTATTGGATCATGTGAATACATATTTAATAGTTCCGGCAAGATGATGGCTAATTGCTGGTCAAACGGTGATGGGTCCTGGATGTATCATTCTTCATCCAGCGGTGCAATTGACCTTAAAGGCATCATGACTGATTCGGGAATCCAGCTGATTGACGATGGCGGGAATGTTAGAACGGGCTGGATTGAGAGTCAGGGTTCTCGATATTATTGTTCTGCTAATGGGGTAATTCTGACTGGATGGCAGCAAATAGCTGGGTCTTGGTATTACTTTAACTCGGATGGTCGAATGGCGACCGGCTGGCTTATCGATGGCGGTAACTGGTTCTGGCTAGATTCCTCTTCTGGCGCAATGAAAACGGGATGGCTATCCCTTGGGGGCACATGGTATTACCTTGATGCCGCACGTGGGGGAGTAATGTTGAGCAACGGTTGGTATTGGATCGGCTCTACTGACTACAAGTTCAGTTCATCCGGCGCAATGGTTGGCGCTTGGGTCGATGTCCCGTGCTATTCGCAGTACCCGGAACTTCCTACTGGCTGTGAGTCGGTCGCCCTTACAAACTTGCTTAACTACTATGGTTTCGGTTTAGGTAAGACGATTATTGCGGATTATTACTTGCCCAAGGGAAGCAACGGCAACTTTGTTACCGCCTTTGATGGCAACCCAAGGCGTAGTAGCGGGGGTCTCATGGGATGTGTCGCCCCTGCTATTACGATTGCTGGTAATAACTTTCTGCGTGCTGCTGGAAGTGGCAAGCAGGCAAAAGACGTCTCTTTCTCGTCAATTTCTTCCATTAAGAACAGGCTGACCTTTGGTCAACCTGTTGAGATGTGGAATACCGAGTGGGGAAGTTGGCCAGGAGGCCGTTATGCTGCTCGTTGGTATAACGGGCATTCCTATGGTCTGTGGGGCGGTAATCATGCCGTAGTCCTTAAAGGCTATGATGACGAGCGGGGAATTGTCTATCTTTCGGATTCGATTAACGGCAATGTTACGCGAAATGCCCAGGTGTTCTTCGGCACGTGGCAACAGATGGATGGCCAGGCCGTGGTAATTGAATAGCCATAATGCTAAAAAGGGAGAGCTCGACGAGCTCTCCCTTTTTACTGCATTGTTAATCAAGCTACGCTGTCTTATTTCGTCCAAATAGTTCGTCCCAGTTACTGGCTGCCAAAACTGTTCCGCATACAATTACAATGCAGCAGATTACAGATGCCATGTCGGGAATTGTTCCAAGCAAGATCAGGCCAAAGACCACCGACCATGCCGAATAGGATATATTCAGAGCCATCGCACGCGCTGCTCCGATTGCCGCAATGCCCTTGTAATAGAACAGATAGGATGCAGTTCCTGCGAGTCCGGCGAGTGCAATAATCAATGTGGGCATGCTCGGGATAGCACCCAGCGTGAAATGCCATGCTCCGAAGAGGGGGAGTACGAGCACTCCATAAACAAGCGCACTCGTAGTTTCACGGATTTGCAAAGCCGTTTCGTTATCAACGGCATCATCTTTCATTCCCCATGCGCACAGCACCGCTTCGGATCCCCATCCAATAACGGCAAGCACCGCGCCGAGTAAGCCGAGGGGGGCATTTGCAATCTCGCTCGATCCGGCCGATAGATAGCCCATCGTCATTACGCCGCAAAGAGCAACGAGAAGGGAAAGCATCTGACCTTTGCCCATTTTCTCCTTCAGCAGCACGAACGAAAGGAATGCTCCGACCGCGGGATAGAAGGCGGAGATGATTGCCGTGTAGGCAGCTCCGATGTTATTAATCGCCAATACGTAACCGGTCATTCCGATAGGTCCACCGAGCAGAGCGCCGGCGATGACGACCTTGCCCGAACGAGTTTTAAGTGCAGCGAGCGTATCTTTTAATCTGCCTCTAACTCCCATGTACCCAAAGAGCCAGATTGCACAGAAGGCATCATGGAGAAAAGATCCTGCAATGGAGGCGCATGCAAGCGCTTCCGCCGATCCTATATAGGGCGCGAGCGCCAAACCGATTCCAAGAATTACTGTATCAAGGCCCCAAAGAAGGCCGCTAAAAAAGCCGAATTGCATCGTTACTCACCTTTCCGATAGATCTCCAGTGCCTTTTTAAGGTATTTGGCACCGTAATTGAAGTAGATATAGAGCCACTCGCCCACGAAGTCACCTTCGGCTTCTTTCAGAAGAGACCAGAGGTACCAGCACCATCCTGCAAGGGCAATGTGCGCGTAGTTATGCGCAACTTCGTTGTTTGTTGCCTTGCGCCCAAAATATGCATCAAGCGCGCGGTCGACTTCATCTTCGGAAAGCTCGCAGCAGACACTGCACGTTCCAAAATCGTTTGCGTAATCGCTCATGCCAGCATATTCCCAGTCAATGAGATAGTACTTGTCGTTCTCATCGATAAGGAAATTGAGGTAAAAGAAGTCATTGTGGCAAAGGCATTTTGGTGCATTATCGGCCTGTACAAAGCGCTCCAATTCATCGATTTCGGCGGACATTTCCCTGTAGCCTGGAATGTCGATGGGACCTTTTTCCAGAAGAAGCGATTCGTAGCGCTTCGCTTCGAGGTAGAAGTCAAATTCGGTTTCGACATTTGCACCACTCTCGTGAAGCGAATGACACATCTGCATCATTCGATTCATTTGGGCAGCATCATGCGGATCAGGCTGCTTTGCGTTGGGTACAAACTTCGAAATTTTCCAACCACGCTTTGGGTCCTCATGAATGAACGTGTCGTCAAGGCCGAGTTCCTTGGCCTTTTTAAGTGCGGCTACTTCTCCATTTCTGTTAATAAGCAGTTCGGTCCCGACTCCCGGATGGCGGTAAACGTACTCTCCGTCATTGGTTCTAAAGTGGCACGATAGATTCGTAAGACCTTGTTTAAGGGGATAAACGTCGTGAATCTCTGATTTGGAGCAGCCGAGCACTTGCTCGATGTTATCGAAAATATCGGAGTCAACGTTTTCGATAAAATGCGGATCAAAGGCACGCAGTTCATCAAGAGAATCGAATTCGTTGATCTCGCCCTCAGGATACTTCTTGATAACCATATCGAGCTCCTTGATGTGCTCGATATATAGATCTTCCCAAAGCTTGTCCGTTGTTTCGGGCTTGTTATATTCCGTTTCGAGAATCTGCTTAAATGCAAGCGAGAAGGCTTTATCAAAGTAGACATGTCCGAGCATATACCAAGCATCGGAACCGCCAATCGTAACATTGGTGATTCGGTCCATTGCTCCGGTTTGAATGCACCATTCTTTGGTGGCGCCTTCAGCATATTGAGCAGAATAAAATGCTTTCCAAACGTATGCTTCAAACGGATTGTTTAGAAGGTAATCATCGCTTGAGCAAATATAGGTGTTGCCAAGCCGCTCTTTTACGCACATAAGCGATGCGTGGTTATTTTTGGATGCATATTCGTTGTTGACGACAATCGAGACGCCGAACTTGCTTTCAAGATAGAAGAAATACTCTTTTTTATAGCCGACAACGACGGTGATATTGCTGATACCCGCGTCTTGCAGCTGCCTAATCTGACGTTCGATGAGAATCTCACCACGTACCTTTAAAAGGCCTTTGGGCTTTTCATACGAAATGGGAGCAAAGCGGCTCGAAAGCCCCGCAGCCAATATCACTGCGTTTTCAACCTTATAGGGGTGAAGTGCTTCGTAACCGCTGTCGGTTAGGCTGTCCGATTCGAGAAGGCCCTCATTCGTAAGCTCTTTATTTGCTGCGTTTACCGATCCAAGTGAGAGGCCAGTGCGCTCGGCAACTTCTCGCTGGCTAGCATATGGGTTCTTTAGGTATTCGTACAGAACAGTAAAGTTACGCTTGGTCAGTTCCACTGCAGGCCTCCAATTAAGATGTTCATTGCTTATGGAAAGAATAGAATGATTGAACGTTATGTTCAATTAAATATATTTATCTACATAGACTGAACAGACAGTAACGAAAATCAATCCTGGAATGTGGATTAAAATAAATAAATGAGATATCTGGGAGGGTCGCTTATGTATCGATTCGAAAAGAAGGCCACGCTTGTTTGTGCTGCTGCGTCATTAATCACTGCTTGCTGCTTGCCCCTGAGTGCGAATGTCGCGTTTGCACAGGATTCCGTTGAGGCTCAGAGTATTGAGTCAAAAGCGGATTTTTCTTCTGTGGTTTCCGATGATTTGCAACCTGATAATTCTTCCGCCATAAAAGATGGCTGGCAACGAGACGAGTCGTCTGGAGTTTGGTATTACGGAAAAAACGGTAAACACCAAACTGGCTGGCTGCAAAGCGGGGGCTATTGGTATTGGCTTGATCCAGCCAATGATGGTGCAATGCAGACAGGTTATTTCAATGTGACCGATGCTGGCGGATCGATTGCTTCGTTTTATGCGAATGACGGCAATGCCGCAACGCCTTTTGGCGCGCTATATCAGAACTGCTGGCTACGTAACTCAGATGGAAATTGGTTTTATGCCAATGCTGGAGGCGATTTAGCTGCCGGTTGGTTTTATCAAGACGGCACATGGTATTACCTGGATCCTGCCACCAATATAATGCAGGTTGGTTTTGTCGACCTCGGGAGCGGGAAATACTATTTAGATGCCACTGGTGCTATGAAAACCGGCTGGATTCTCGTTGACGGGAATTGGTACTGGGCTTATTCATCGGGTGCCCTTGCTTCGTCATGGCAAACGATAGGTGGGGCTCGCTATTATTTTGACTCACAGACGTTCATCATGTTTAAGGGTCGTCAAAAGATTGATGGAAGAACCTACATTTTTGGTGACTATGGTCTCGCAAATGGATGGTACAAAGACGGAGTAGATTGGTATTACTGCTCTAACGGTATTGCGGCCACTGACTGGAAACTCGTTAACGGCGCTTGGTATTATCTCGACCCAGCCTCCGATGGTAAGATGTCCGTTGGGTATTTAGACCTTGGCAATGCAGCTTATTATTTAAAGCCTAACGGGGCTATGGCTGTTGGTTGGGCTCAGGTCGAGGACGGCTGGTATTTCGCCTCCCAATCTGGTGCACTTATTTCTGGCTGGTATAAAGAAGGCACAAGCTGGTATTACCTGGACCCTGTTAGCCATCTCATGAAAACGGGCTTATTTGAGGTGGGCGGCAACGATTGTTTTGCAAACCAGAGCGGTAGGCTTGTGGTTTCAAGTTGGGTTACCGTTAATGACGGCGTTCAAAGATACGCCGATGATAATGGATATCTTTGCAAGGATGTGATTCGCGAAAACGGCACTATCCTAAAAATCGCTGGAGCTGATGGTTGGCAGGTTGCTTCCGGCTGGGTTAATGTCGCAAATTTAAGGTTTTACGCTGAGCCCGGGACGGGTGCCATTCATCGTGGATGGCTGAAGATTGACGGCGATTGGTATTGGCTTGATGCCGATTCTGGCGTGATGAAGACCGGATGGGTTTTTACTGGCGGTGCATGGTATTACCTAAACGCTGACGGAAAAATGGCAACTGGTTGGAAAAGCCTGAATGGAACATGGTATTACCTTGAGTCCAATGGAAGCATGCATGTTGGCTGGCTTAAAGATTCGGGTAAGTGGTATTGGTTAGACGGCAGCGGCGCTATGGCAACGGGCGTAAGGACCATCGATGGCGTTCGTCGAGTTTTCTGGAGCGATGGCCAGTGCGACAAAGTTGGCTGGCAAAATCCATCCCAGTATCCTCAGGTCAGTTCTTGGACTGTTCAGCTGCCTAGCTATTGCACCGGATACTTTACCTATGTGACCCCTTCTCGCATTTCTGTCGAAGCAACGCGGGAAGATTGCGTGAACGCCTTTATTCAGCGCGCCTATGAGTATATCGGTACGCAATATATTGAGCCTTGGTCTACCGCTCCCGGTGGAGCTGTTGATTGCTCTGGTTTTGTCTTGCAGTGCCTTTATGCTACTGGCATGGATATGGGTGTTTACAACCCTTATAACCATCGCTGGGATCCGAGCCAAACCTATAATTCCATGAATTGGTATCGAAGCAATATCTTTATGCCCGTTAGCAAGAACTCGATTCAGCGCGGCGATGTGATTTATTACCGTGGGCATATCGCCATTGCACTTGGCGGCGGTATGATGATTGACTCCTGGCCTCATCAAGGTGTCGGAATTCATCCTATTAGCGCAAGGGGAAATGTAATCGGCGCAGCTCGTCCGTTTATTTAATAGATTCCCTACAAGACAGTCGGTACCGGTTGGGGGCCTGAAATGAATGCGCTGATCGATCATCGAATTTGCTGGCGAGTAATTGGCTTGATGCTATTTTCCGCCTTACTCTCAGTTACAGCCCCCGCATTTTCTTGCACTGCTTATGCCGTGGAAGAGGGGGCGGATAATGGTGTCGTAGAGCGCGACTCGACAGGAGGGCCGGGAGCATTTGTCGGTGGCGGTTGCTCTCAAGACTCCAGCGATTGTGCCGGCAAAACAACGGAAGATTCTAGCCTACAGGTTGTCGAAAGCCATGACCCGTCGACTACAGAACAACTATCTGGATGGCAATGGAACAGTTTGTCCTGGTATTACTATCTAGATGGCTGTCGTTTGACCGGTATGCAGAATATTGACGACTCGTTGTACTACTTGGACCCCGCTCGTGACGGCGCAATGAGCTGCGGCTGGATTTTTACTGAAAATAAGTGGTATTACGCGGGTCCGTCAGGCGCTTTGGCAAGTGGCTGGCAGTTTATTGGAGGCCAATGGTACTGGTTTGACTCTCTTAACAGCTGTTCTATGGCTACTGGTCGACGTGTTATTGATGGGCACCCTTATCTTCTTGGAACCTATGGACTGATTAATGGATGGTGCCTTGATAACGGTTTATGGTATTGGGGTAGCAATGGTGAAGTCTTAACCGGCTGGCTTCAAACTGGCAATAACTGGTATTGGCTTGATCCCGCCAATGATGGTGTTATGTCTAGAGGAATCGTTTCTGTCGGTTCGTCTCGTTACTATTTATCGGATTCCGGCGCAATGGCTGTTGGTTGGGCGTTTGATGGGACGAACTGGTATTACGCTGACGGTTCCGGCGCGCTTGCATCGGGCTGGCGTTTGGTGAATGGCGTTTGGTATTGGCTCGATGTCGCAAATGACAATAGAATGGCTACCGGCTTTTTTGTCATCGGATCCAATCAATATCATTTTTCTTCAACGGGAGCGCTGTCACTCGGCTGGTTTATGAGCGATGGAGACTGGTATTACGCTGAGCCTTCTCATGCATCGGGCATTGTAAAGACGGGATGGCTGAAGGACAATAGTCAATACTATTATCTCGATCCTGCCTCCGACGGTAAAATGCTGCTAGGTCATTTTTCTGTAAATGGGAAAAGCTATTATGCAAAAGTTTCAGGCGCTGTTGCTTGTCGTGAATGGGTAGATGTCCAGGACTCGGTCCAGGATGAGCCGTCTAAGGCTTTTGCTGGTTCTGATTGCTCATTGTGTGGAGCATTGCGTAGTGGAAAGCTATTTACAACAAACGGTGATGGCGAATTAGCCGAAGCTCACGGGTTTGTGACGCTTGGAGGGTGCAAGTTCTATGCTGATCCAACCGATGGCTCCCCCTGCGCTGGATGGAAGAACGTTAACGGAAAATGGTACTTCTTTGATGAGACCGCTGGCTATGCACGATCTGGCTGGCTGTACAAGGATGGCTTCTGGTTCTATTTGGACCCATCTAGCTACGTTATGAAAACCGGCTGGGTTGCCGTTAACGGATCTTGGTATTACTTGAATTCGTCTGGTTATATGCAAACAGGGTGGCTTAACCTGGGGGGTACCTGGTATTGGCTTGACGCTAGTGGCGCCATGGCTACTGGCTGGCGCGTTGTGGACGGATCCTGGAGTTACTTCATGGCCAACGGTGCGTGGGTGTCAGACTATGTGGATGCTAAAGCACAAAGTTATTCAAGCAATACAAATTGGCTAATACTTGTCGATACGTCACGTTGTGTTACGAGCATTTATACTGGGTCATGGAATAATTGGTCCTTAAACCGTCGATATGTATGCTCGACGGGTAAAGCCAGCACACCTACGGTGATAGGGGAGTACCAAATCTACGGAAAGGGATACTCCTTTGGGCATGGATATACTTGCTATTACTACACGCAGTTCTATGGTGATTATCTATTCCATTCCTCACCCTACTACGTCAACAGCAATCGCGTGATGGATCCCACGATGGGGGTCCCGTCCTCTGCCGGATGCGTGCGTCTTGAGATCCAGAACGCAAAATGGATTTACGATAATATTCCTTTTGGAACAAAAGTCGTTACGTATTAAGAGATTTCTGCATCAATATCTTCAACGGAAGAATAAGTCGCATGTCTTTTGTAAGAGGGTCAAGTTTCGTACTGGTTTTATGAATGGACGATTCATCAAAGATATCTACTTAGTGGATTAATTAGTCTGGGCATTGGAGTAATTCAAGAGATGAAAAAAACCTGTTTTGTTCTTAGTGGTAATGCGTATCTATGTCCTTATTTGTTCAACTTCTATGTCGATAATACTCCCGGGGAAAAATACCTTGTCTACTGGAATAGGGATGGCGTGGAAGAGACGCTAGGGTCGATTAAGGGTATTGAATATGCTAAGCCCTGCCCAGATACTGGTTTATTACGCAGGCTTTACAGCTATTTTGCCTATATGTTGTTTGTAAATAAACAGCTATTAAATAGTGATTTTGATCACATAGTTTTACTTAATACTATTGCTGGTTATTTTGCGTTTCCTGCACTGCTTATTAAGTATCGCAAACGCTATGTAATGGATGTTCGAGATTACGGAGGAGAGTTTAATCCGATTCTGGGCCTCATGTCTCGCGCTATAGTGTCCTTTGCTGGAATCGTGGTGCTTTCATCACGTTTTTATGCCGCTTTTCTCGCCCCTTCTGAATACAGTTATGTCCACAATCTGCAACGACCGTCATTCTCTGATCTTGATGCTAGTTCATGCGTGAATAGTTTAAATGGCAATCCTTCTTTACCGATCGTGATTGCATTCATTGGTAGTGTTGGCCAGTATATTGAGCAACATGTTAAGTTGATTAATATGTTTAAAAATGATTCACGTTTCCGTTTGATGTTTGCAGGAGCTGGATCTGAAAAGCTAAAGGATTATTGTAGAAATAATCACGTAGAAAACGTCCAACTGTTAGGGAGGTTTGCACCTGAAAAAATGTACTCTTTATATACAGGAGTCAACATAATCCACAATCTGTACGGCAATGGGGATCCATTTCTCGATTACGCTATTTCTAACAAAATGTATATAGCTGCCCAGCTTCATATGCCAATTCTTGTTTGCCCGAATACCGCAATGGAAACAATGGCAAGTGATTATGGTATTGGTTTTACACTTGATTTAGATAATACAAATGTTAATTGGCCCGATTTATTGTTCGAATACTATACCGGTCTCGATTCGAATAGCTTTATTAAGGGTTGCGAGAAATTGTTAACCGATGCATATAATGACAATCAGAACTATTCGGATAGATATACTTCGTTCATTTCTTAAGGCTTGGTTTTTTAATGACGAATGAAATTCTTTCTTTTGATGCGGTGAAACGCGAAGAACTGAAAATCTTGGTGGAATTTCACGATTTTTGTGAGAAATATAATTTGTGCTATTCGCTGTCGTATGGAACTCTAATCGGTGCCGTGCGTCATAAGGGTTTTATTCCCTGGGATGATGATATAGATGTTGTCATGCCGCGGAAGGATTACGATAGGTTTCTTGGCCTAGTTCAAAGCGGTAGGTTTTCTCCGTGGCTTCGCGTTCAGGCTACAGAGATTGATGGGTATTTACCTTCATTCGCAAAAGTAATTAATCCTAAGATCTCCGTTCAGACAGAGAGAGATCGCTCTTCAGTTCCAGAATGGCTTTGGATAGATGTGTTCCCAATTGACGGTATATCCGATTCAAATCTAAAGGCCACTATTATGTTTTACGAAGTGAAATTGCTTGATTTGATTTGTATTGTATCAAGGCTCAACTTCCATTATCCACATCCGATTAGCATGATAATTCTCATGGCTATTTTTTATCCCATTTCTCTAGTACTGCCTATAGAGAAATGGGCTTCCGAACGTTTACATAAACTTTCAAGAAAATATGATATTGGCGAAACAAAGAGAGCGGGACAAATCGGATGGGGGTTTGGTCTCAGGGAGGCTTTTCCAAATAGTTATTTTACGGATGTAATGGATGCGGAATTTGAGGGTCATCAATTTAAAATCCCAACTCATTATGATGAGATGCTTACTCAACTTTATGGCGACTATATGACCATTCCTCCTGCTGATAAACAGGTGTCTCATCAATTAACTGCATCAGTTAATTCAAGAACGGAGTAATTGTTGGGTTCCGATAAAGTTCTTTCGATAAAGTCTAATATTTTATGGAGTTCTATTGGCTCGATTATCGGTTTATCTTGCCAATGGTTAATAAGCGTGCTGGTGGTTCGCCTATCCTTTGGTTTTTCTGATGCTGGCTTATACTCGCTTTCGATGTCTGTCTATGGCATTTTTTTCCCAATTGCTCAATACAGGATGTATACATATCAAGTTTCAGATGTTAATGGGGAAAACACGGTAGGGGAGTATCTTTCCTTTAGATTACTAACCATACTTTTATCACTTGCTTTGACTTTTGCTTATTCGCTATTTACTTGTCGCCCTGCTTCCGTTTTCTGCATTTTTCTCTACGGCTTATATAAAAGCGCCAACCAATTGATAGATGTCCTTCATGCTGCTGATCAGCAGTTCTCCCGGATGGATTATGTTGGAGTCTCACTTGCGCTTCAGGGAGCATTGTCTCTAGTTTTTTTCTGCGTTGCTTTATCTTGCTTTCGTTCGGTGCCGCTAGCTATATTTGCAATGTTTATTGCGGTCGTATTAGTTGGATGGATTTACGATTTGCCACGAACTACCGCCCTAACAAGCATTGTTGTTGGAATTAGCCGAAATAAGGCAAAGCGATTATTGCTAACATGCTTGCCGGTTGTGGTTGCTGGCATAGCGGTTTCCGCGTCATCGTCAATTCCACGCCAATATTTATCTTCTGCATTGGGGGATTCTGCTCTTGGGGTCTACTCATCTATTGCGGCTCCTATTGCTATCATTCAAATGGGTGTTTCATATTTGTATAACCCCCTGCTGGGTTATTTCTCGAAAAGTTATTCAGATAAAGACAGGTGTTCTTTCTTTCGCCTATGCTTTGCCTGCTTACTTGGTGCGTTAATCATCGCCGTTGTGTTCGGTATTGGTTTTGAGGTGTTTGGAAATAGCTTATTTTCATTTGTATTTGGTGAGGAAATACTACCTTTCATGTATTTAGTTCCACCTTTGATAGCTTCTGCTGTTTTGACTGGACTGATGTGGCTTGTCAATGATTTGTTGATTTCATTTAGGTATTTTTCGCATACCCTTGTTGCTGGCGTGTTGATGCTTATCGTTTCGCTAAGTTCAATGAAGTATTCCGTAGAAGTATTCAATTTAAATGGTGTTACAGTGTGTACCTTAATATCTTGTCTTTTTGGACTTGTATATATGGTGGTCGTATTGTCTATCTTGTTGAGACGTCATTTTAATAATCTCGTTTAATTGCATCATTTGATTTCAGGGCGAATTGCTTTCTCCCTGGCTTCTTCCTCTGAATTATTTAAATGATTATTATTTGTTCGTAATGACTATGTGCATTTCAATGGTTTTTTAAGGGGCTGGTTCTTGAAATGAAAAAGATAATGCTAGTTTTCGGAACTCGTCCGGAAGCAATTAAGATGTGCCCACTTGTGAATGTGCTCAAAACTCATCCGGATGATTTCAGTACCGTTGTTGTCGTGACTGGTCAACATCGGGAGATGCTTGAGCAGGTTTTGCATGTCTTTAATGTGGTACCCGATATTGACCTAGCAGTCATGAAGCCTGGGCAGACTCTTTTCGATGTTACGTGTAGCATCCTTCTTAAAATTAAGAAGGTTCTTGAGGGGGAAAGACCGGATGTCGTGCTTGTCCATGGGGATACCACGACAAGCTTTGCTGCAGCCTTAGCTTGTTTTTATCTGCAAATTCCGGTCGGTCATGTTGAGGCTGGTTTACGCACACATGATATCAGCAGTCCTTGGCCAGAGGAGTTTAACCGCCAAGCAGTTGACATCGTGAGTCAATATTATTTCGCACCAACCGAGGTGAGCAGACAAAACCTTCTCGATGAGGGAAAAAGACCCGAAAAGATTTGGGTTACAGGTAACACGGGAATTGATGCGCTTCATACTACCGTGGATCCGGAGTATTCACATCATGAGCTTGACTGGGCAAAGGGTTCTCGTTTGATTCTTATCACCGCACATCGCCGCGAAAACCTTGGTGAACCTATGCATCGCATGTTCCGTGCTATTCGTCGCGTAATGGAAGATTATCCCGATACCAAAGCCATATACCCTATTCATATGAATCCTCTTGTTCGCAAGGCTGCTCATGAAGAGCTAGATGGATTTGATCGACTGCATATTATTGACCCCCTTGAAGTATTTGATTTTCATAACTTTATGGCTAAAAGCTATCTGATACTCACTGACTCAGGCGGTATTCAAGAAGAAGCGCCAAGCCTTGGCAAGCCTGTTCTTGTCATGCGTGACACTACTGAGCGTCCTGAGGGCGTTAAGGCGGGGACTTTGAAACTTGTTGGCACAGAGGAAGATGTAATTTACAACGAGTTTAGCAGGTTGCTCTCGGATGTCTCAGAGTATGAAGCGATGAGTCACGCTTCCAATCCTTATGGTGATGGCCATGCAAGCGAAAGAATCGCTTCGGTTCTTTCTGACGGTCATTTACGATGAACCGTACTAGTAGAAACTTAGCTATATTTGATTAAACAATTAATCTGTTTAGTTCTTTTCTATAAGATTCGTGGTATTTGCAAGAGGGCAGATGCAGGACACCTTGCGGTAATCACAGTGGTCACTACGCAGACCACAGATTGTCGATGGTGATAACAGCTATAGTGTTTATATGTTCTAGGACCGTTGTGGATACTGTGTTGCCTATCACGCTAGCTACTTGCATAACATGTAGTTCGTCTTGTTGGTGCTACTTTTACTTTTAGCTAAGGATAACGGGCTATCATTGAAAGGTTGTTCATGAGCAATCCTTATAAGGTGCTAGTTATTGTGCCTGCTTATAATGAAGCTGAATCAATTTGTGCGACAGTTAAAGCCGTGATTGATTCAGGATATGATTATGTCGTGGTCAATGATGGTTCAACTGATAATACGCTTGAGATTTGTCATGCTAACCATCTCAATGTACTTGATCTACCGCAGAATCTTGGCATTGGAGGGGCTGTACAAGCCGGCCATAAGTACGCTAAAAAATATGGATATAACATCGACGTTCAGGTGGATGGCGATGGACAGCATGATCCTTGTTTTATTTCCAGTATGGTTGAGCAGATTGAAGCTGGCTATGACTTGGTTATCGGGTCTAGGTTTCTCCAGCGAACTGGGGGGTTTCAGTCTACGTTTTTACGCCGAGTGGGTATTTCATGGCTTACTAGGGTGATTAAAATGTGTACGGGGAAGTACATAGCTGATCCTACATATGGATTAAGGGCCGGCGGACAGAAGGCTATCGACTATTTCTGTAAGAACTATCCAGTTGATTACCCTGAACCCGATTCTATTGTCTCAGTGCTTGCTCGCGGTCTGTCTGTATCTGAGATTCCCGTTGTCATGAAAGAGAGACAAGGGGGCTCATCATCCATTTCGGGCTTTTCGAGTGCCTATTACATGATCAAAGTTACCCTTGCAATTATTATTTCTGCATGTTCAAAAACGAGGTGTTAAAGTGCCGGTGACCCTTCGCGTTTCTGTCGCAGCGGCCTGTATTTTACTTGCTGCGTATGTAGTTAAGCTTATTGTGAGTGGCAGGCTCCAACTTAAGTATTCTCTATTGTGGCTGGCTCTGGTCCTAGTCCTAGTCCTGTCTGCTCTATTTCCGCAGCCCCTGTGCTATTTATCGTCGGCGATGGGGTTTGCCACGCCTTCCAATTTTATATTTGTTCTGGGGTTTGTCTTTGTAATCCTAATCATGCTTTCACTTAGTTTAATTGCCAGCAAACAGGCCGATGCGATTAAGAACTTAACTCAACGAGTTGCATTGCTTGAAAAAGATATCGAGAGCATTCTGAGGGATAAGTAGTTCTATGTTTACGTGCAATGATCATACATTCGTAGTTTGCGCCTATGGCGAATCACCGTATTTGAGCGACTGTATATCGTCTTTAATGAACCAGAAGCAAGCCAGTAGGATCTTTATCTCTACTTCTACTCCGAATAAGCATATTGAGCAGATTGCTTCTAGCTATAACTTGCCTGTATTTATTAACAATGGGATGCCAGGGATTGGCTATGACTGGAATTGTGCAATTTCCCATGCTCAAACTCCATTGGTCACCATTGCTCATCAAGATGATCTGTATTCCCCTAATTATTCAATTGAAATGCTTCGCTCTGTGAACGCCTCCAATCATCCCCTGATCTTCTTTTCTAATTATGGGGAGATTCGTAATGGGGAATATGTCGATGACATCTCGATTCTTAAAGTGAAAAGAATAATACTAAGAAAACTCGCTCGAGTTGGTAATTCATCTATAGTCAGGGACAAGCGTCGGGCTTTGCGGTTTGGATCTGCGATTTGTTGCCCTTCGGTCACGTATGTTATGCCTAATCTCGAGACACCTTTGTTTTCGAGTGAGATGAAGTGTGACTTGGACTGGGAAGCGTGGGAGAGATTTTCGCGACTTGAAGGCTCTTTTGTTTATTCTCCCGAGATTCTTATGCATCATCGAATTCACAAAGAATCTGAGACGACTTCCTTGATCCAAGATAATACACGGAGCTCCGAAGACCTTGCTATGCTTGAAAAATTTTGGCCTAAAAAGGTTGCGAAAGTAATCCATCGACTATATTCAGTCAGCATGAATAGCAACACTCTTTAACGTCTCTGTGTTGAACGTCTCCTCTGAGTCGGTTGACGAGAGCTTCGTGTATGACTGAATTCGGATATTAGCCTCCGAAGTCGGATGCTACGGCACTGTTCTTGCGTTGATATCATCGACGCAAGCTCTGAGATAATAATTAACTTGTTGATATACTTGCTACTACTATATTTAGTTGCGCTTATGTGAGTTTTGAAATTTAAGGATTCCAGCATGACGAGTTTTGTAAGATGTAAACTTGGTTTTCTTGCTTTTGCCGGTTTATTTGCAGTCTATTCAGTATTTTGGTACTTAAACAATCCTAGATTGCTTGTTCTGCTTACAATTGCGATTTCGTTAATTATAATTCTCGCGCTCGGCAGCGTATTTGCTAGTGATAAGGATCGCATTAAAAGTGAGTGGGTATTCTTGGTACTGCTCATATCATTTTTAATCATATTTTGCTTTATATTCCCTCCGTTCACCGCGCCCGATGAGGGCCATCATTATTTTTCGACTTATTGGTTGGTTGATAGCCTTCCATTTAATGCCCATGTGACTAATGACGGTGCTTTTCTGGTGCGAGATATTGATTACGCGCTATACAATAGCCGCCAACCGGGCGATGCAATTAATTCAGCTTCATTTGATTCTGTTATTGATGGTTTTTCACTATTTGGAAATGGACAGCTGGTTCCTTTCAGTGAATTTTCTTTTAGTGCCGGCGGCGAGAATATTACTGCAAAACTGGGCTCTATCATTGGCTTGCAGATAGGGTTGTTCTTTGGGCTTGGAGCTTATCCCGCGTTCTATATGGGTCGAATTGGTTCGGCTCTCGTTTTTTGCTTCTGCGCTTTCCAGGCATTTCGAATTGCACCTAAAGGCAAATCGGTCATTGTATTCGTTTCATTGTTGCCCATGACGCTTCATTTAGCCGCTTCATATTCCTATGATTCTGGAATCATCGCTTATTCACTTTTGTTATTCGCATGCTTGATGCGCGGTTATTTTGGCGAACAGCGGTCGATAGGCAATAGAGAAATCATTATATATTTAATCATTTCGGTTCTTTTGGCTCCGTGCAAGGTTATCTATTCAGGGTTGATTTTACTTGGATTGTTTGTCCCTCTTTCGCAGTTCCTTGATGAGAAGACCGGGCGTTTTAGCAAGTTCATGTTGATCTTTTGCGTTGTTGTTTCTGTATTGGCCTTACGTTTGGCATCGATGAGCAGCTTGGTCTCTCAGCCTTCAGATTCCTCTCGGGGCCATGAAGCGGGGCAGTTATATTCGCTCAGCGATATTTTGCTGCATCCAAAGAATAGTTTCCTTGTTTTATGTAGAACTCTCGACTCTCTAGGCGATTTCTATTGGGAAACGACCTTGGGCTATTCTCTTGGATGGCTTCAAGAGAACTTGCGTTTCCCTGCATTCTATATGATTCCTTATTTGTTTTTTGGGTTTATTTGCTGCCTTGACTCTAGTGATGAGCCTTCGTTTCTTACTGTTCCTGTATCCTTTCTTTTCATTTTTGCTTTCCTTTTGGCTGCACTCGGTTCCATTGCGTCGATGTGGTTGGCATGGACTTTCAATTATGAAAATGTAATACAAGGTGTTCAGGGGCGCTATTTTCTTCCAGCTTTACCAGCCTTATTGTTTGGACTAAGAACTCGATTATTTAGGTTCAACTCTTCTTCCATTTCCGTTGTTGCTCTTGGCGTCTGTGCTATGAACTGCCTATATCTTATTCGCTTTATTAGCGTCGCCTCCTGTTTGTAGATTCATCTCGCGTGCAGTTGCTTTGGTAATTTCTTGTAGTTGGGGGGACTTCGTCTCGGGGTTGAGCAGGCCTGGTCTATCAAAGGCTAATTTGATTTAATGGGAAAAGTGTAATGATGAGAAATTGTTATTTGAGTTTTATCGGTGTGGTCTGCCTTGCATCAATTTGCTTCACGCCTCTTTTATGCCCCACGATTGCTTTTTCATTACCCGAAGATTGTGCGGTTCTAGGCGCTGATGATTCTACAGATCAATCGGTACAGGGCCCAGTTGGGCCATCGGATGGTGATCGGTTACCTTCTGATTCGGTTAACTTCACAGCGTCTATCGATTTGTCGACATATGAATACACTGGTGATGCGATTACTCCGAGTGTGTCGGTTTTTGCTGATAGCGGTTTAAAGCTTACATGTGGGACCGATTATGAAGTCTTTTATGCGAATAATGTTGCACCTGGCTGTGCTGATATAGCTGTAAATGGGCTAGGGGACTACGCTGGCGCTACCACCCGGTTGTCGTTCCAGATTGTTCGCTCTTCTGATAACAAAATCGCCCTTCCTGGTTCTTGGGTCTGCGAAAACGGTAAATGGTGGTGGAGATATGAGGCCGGTGGCTGGCCGTCAAACTGTTTTCTGACTATTGGGGGAGCCGAATATTATTTTGATTCCGAAGGCTACGCAGCTACTGGCTGGAGATACCTGAGTGATGGATGGCACTTATTCTCTGAATCCTGTGTGCATTTGAAGGGATGGGCTGCCATCGGCGGGCATTGGGTTTTCCTTTTCGGAAAAACACGGTCAAAAAAGAACGGTTGGGTTTTAGACAATCATAACTGGTACTATTTGGACGGTTCGGGTGCTATGCATACTGGCTGGCTGCTCCTTGGCAATACTTGGTATTGGCTTGAGCCTTCCGGATCAATGGCTACGGGCTTTAAACTTGTAAACGGCAGTTTGTATCATTTTTCTCAATCTGGATCCATGAACACTGGTTGGTTTGTTGACGATGGGACATGGTATTGCGCCAATGGCTCTGGAGCGATTCGTACAGGATGGTTTTACTTTGATTCTAGCTGGTATTTGCTTGATTCCAATAATAATGGCGCCATGCTCGAAGGATTTCAGTCTGTAAATGGTAATTGGTACTATTTGGATTCGGATAGTGGCGGCGCATTAGAGTGCAACGCCTGGGTCTTCTCGCAAGATGGAAACGCATATTATGCGTGCAGCAGTGGTGCAATTGCGTTAAAGGGTGTCAAGGACAGCGTGGGCGCAATTAAGCTCAACGACGCCGAAGGAAAGCCCATGGTAGGCTGGTATTGGTCCTCCGCTGCTCAGACGTGGTTTTACACGGATCCAGACGGGGTGCTACAGCGCGGTTGGCAATTAATTGGCGGGAAGTGGTATCACCTCGATAACGAATCTGGCGTTATGAATACAGGCTGGTTCCGCGATGATGACGGGCTATGGTATTACCTTATGTCGTCAGGTCAAATGGCAACTGGCTGGAACAGTATCGATAATGGCGAGTATTTCTTTAATGCTGCCGGTGCTTGGGTAGACCCCGAGCGTTCTGCCTGTACTTCCTTTCAGTCTCAAATTGTTAGCCGCTGCTACAACGTTCCTTCTCCTGGAGTGGGGTTGTGCTCGGAGTGGGTTAGCGAGGTTTTTTATCCCGTGCTAGGGTCTTATCCCAACGGTGACGCATGCGACATGTTTTGGAATTGGTGTCATAGTCGAGATATATCGCAGCTTAAGGTTGGAATGATAGTTGCGGTCCCTACTCATACGCATACTAATGCGGGGGCTCGCTGGGGACACATTGCTATTTACGTCGGTAACGGTATGGTAATGGATAACATCGGCTACATTAGGACGACGTCACTAGCCTGGTGGCTGAACTACTACCACACTACCGCTACGCCTCTGTGGGGCTGGGTTTTAAATACGCCATTAGAATAAGATGCTCTCTGACTGTCGAGTAGAGGACAACTTATCACAATAGGGGAATCGAGGGTTAATCCTCGATTCCCCTATCTAGCTTAGACACACGCTAATTTGCCGTGATTGAATAAGAGAAGAAACGTCAACTTCTTATAAATGATAATAACGATTCGCAGGTTCCCCAACGGTAAAGTTTGGATTCATATAGGGATCGCCTTCGACGTAATGCTTAGCCCAGCGATAATTCATGTATGCGACCTCTTTGTGGAAGCGAATCTGCTTCTCCGTATTGTTTTCAACGCCTCTAGAAATCGACTCGTAGTGATAGAGCTCGACTTCGGGTGTGTATACGATCAGATCGTTGATCTCGCGTAGCTTTAAACAAAAGTCAACGTCATTAAATGCAACTTGAAGCTCTTCCGTGAAACCTCCGACTTTCTCATATTCGCTACGCTTGGTCATTATGCAAGCTGCAGTGACAGCGCTGAAGTCTTGTTGCGCATCGTTGAGTGCAAAGTAGCCCCAATTATTCCTTGGCATGCTCTGGCAAAGATGTCCCGCTACGCCGCCAGTGACGCATAGGCCCGCGTGCTGAATGGTGTTGTCGGGATAGTAGAGTTTTGCACCGACTGCGCCAACATCCTCACGTGCGCAGATGCCAAGCATGGTTTCTATCCAATTGGGCGTAATTACCTCAGTATCGTTATTCAATAGCAAGAGATAGTCGCCCTTGGCGTGAGCAACGCCAAAGTTCATGAGCTTGGAGAAATTGAATTCGTGTTCCCAAGTTACAAGACGAACGATGTCAGGATATTTTGCTTGCAACTTATCGTAATAATCGAACGTCACCTTTTCTGTGCTGTTGTTTTCGATTATGACGAGCTCGTAATTGTCGTACGTTGATTTCTCAACAATTGATGTAATGCAGTTGTTCAGAATGTCGGCGTGGTCTTTAGTCGGGATGATAATTGACACGAGTGGGTGGGAGTCTGGCACAGCGTAGGTTACTTTATATGTAAAGGGACGACGCGCTTGTTCGACCTTCGCATTGAGCCCAAGCCTGTCCAAATGACTCTGGACCGCTTTGATACCTGCGATAGTGGCATACGGCTTGCTATCGGCATTTGCTGCGGTGGAGGTCTCGCTTAGGCGCCAGTGGTATAGAACCTTCGCAACATGATGAACTTTCCTTGCCTTTTCCACGGCGCGGAGAGTCAGATTATGATCCTGTGCTCCATCGAACTCTTTTGTGTTCGGCTCTAGAGTGTCTAGCAGGGACTTACGGATGGTAAGCATGTGGCAGATATAGTTATTGTTTCTGAGCAGATCGATATTGAAATCCGGCTTAAAGAACGGCTGCGCTAACTTTCCATCGGGCATGAGTTTATCTTCATCACAATAAAGAAGATCGACGTCATTATTGTTTTCAATTGCCTCGGCATATGAGAACAACAAGTCCGGTTCAAGAATGTCGTCATGGTCAAAGAAGCTAACGAAATCGCCCGAAGCTACGGCAACGCCTGCGTTTGTGTTTTCGGAAATACCCTTATTTTCGGTAAGATTAATTGACTTAATTCTGTTGTCGCGGGCTGTTTCCTGCTCAACGCGAGCCTTTAGTTCCTGATTGTCAGGGCTTGCATTAACTAGGAGGAGCTCCCAGTTTGCATAAGACTGGTTTTTTACGGATTCGACCATATCGTTAAAAAACGAAATGGGCGTGTTGTAAAGAGGGACAATGATGCTGAATTTCGGAGCGCTATTGAAGACGATTTTTCTCTGCTTCTCCAGTGCGCCAATGGTTGCCTTATGCTCTGTAAACCATTCGGGGTATTCAGGGTCAAACTGCGCATGGGTAAAGAGGAAGTTGGTCTCCTCAAGAAGCAAGCCTAATTTATCAGGCGTTAAGCAGTCAAATGCACTGAATGATGGGTGATTTTGATCGTCAATAATAAAATAGTAACGATCAAACGCCTTTGGCATGCGGATCGAGAGCTGCGTTTCAAGTTGCTTTTTCTCGGATGTAAATCCAACGCTCGTTACATTTGAACCGAAATTGACTATGCTCAGCCCAACCTCATTGAGGAACCGGTCGAGGCAGCGAAGTTTGATTTGCGAGTCTTTGCGGTACGGTGTTCTAACCGTGCACCTCAGGATATACTCGTTTGAATCTTCGATGCACTGCCAAAAATCAATCGTCGCCATCTCAAACTCTGAAACGTCATCGTAATTTCGGAGTTTGCTGCACATGTCAGGTTTAATTTTGTAGTTAAGACGCGACTCCCATTTGATGTTCTTGCAATTGAGCGAAAGGGAGTCGCTGCTCAGGTTGCAACCGTCTTTGCCGATTTCGTTAAACTCAATTTTAATGGCTCGGGGATCGGGGGCGGGGGTTACAAGAACGTATGAGTTCGATTCGCCGTTATTGTCCTTGAATTTTAGAAGAGACAAAGGTAAGCGGCGGTCGTCATCCGTTGCCGCTTGAGCTTTTATGCTGGAGCCTTCATGGATGCCTTCTATTTTAAGTTGCTGGTAGATTTTCCAGTTTCCTCTGCATACTCCGGTTGTTTCGACTCGCATTGTTTGCCTTTCGTTTGTTGGACACTGCTCATTGTACTAATTCATTTCCTACCTCGCGATAAATGCAGAAAGAGATGCGTGTTTCTGCTGTCCGTTTTAAAGAGAATGAGGAGGAAGCCGTTGCCGGCGCATATAATTTTAATAACTATGTTTGTCTAATCGTTATTTGCAATTAGCAGCTTTTACTCAACGATTGTCAACTGAGAGGAATTCTATGAAAGGCATCATCCTCGCCGGCGGGTCCGGCACGCGCCTGTACCCGCTCACGCTCGTGACCTCCAAGCAGCTGCTGCCGGTCTACGACAAGCCCATGATCTACTACCCGCTATCCACCCTCATGCTGGCGGGCATCCGGGGCATCCTGGTCATCTCCACGCCGACGGACCCGGCCC
>CALBBA010000018.1 GCA_937926755.1 uncultured Collinsella sp. | reverse complement strand
GTCATGCCGAAATGGCGCGAAGCACGCGGTTGACAAAACTATAGAGACACGTCCCAGAAAAATCATCGAGAGGATCGCCTGCTCGAAAAGTTGTCAAAATAGCCGCGTCCCAAAAAGACTGGGTATTGGGCGTTGACAGTTGGCGAGCCGTAGGTAAAATATCAACTTGTCTTGGGGACGTAGCTCAGTTGGGAGAGCGCTGCCGTCGCATGGCAGAGGCCGAGGGTTCGACTCCCTTCGTCTCCACCCTTGGATTTGATAAGCCGCTGACATTGTGTCGGCGGCTTTTTTTAAAAGAAAGGGCTGTACCATGGCCAAGCTTGAGTCCCAACCACTGTCTGCCGAGGAACGCGCCGAGTTGGAAGAGCTCCGCGCCGAGAAAGCTCGTCGCGAGGCCCAGGAAGAGGCACGCCGCGAGCGTGAGGAGCTGGCCGCCCTGCGTGCCGAGCGTGCGAAGGCCGAGGAGGCCGCCGCGAACGTTGCCCCCGCGCCCAAGCCCGCCGCCGCGAAGCCCGCGCCCACCGCACCTAAACCTCAGCCTAAAAAGGTCGCTCGTTCCAAGTCCGTCGAGCCCAAGCCGAGCCGTGACGAGATGACCTTTGCCCAGCGCATGGTTACCTCCAAGGAGCCTACGGGCGAGAACGAGATCCCTGGCATGGCGCCGGCTCAAAAAATCATCATTGTCCTTGCCCTCATCGCGTTTGTCATCTTTATGGGCTACACGATCCTGACCAGCATGGGCCTGCTCTAGCCCATTCGCGCTGGGTGCCATGCCAGAACACTCTGCCCTTTTCCAACCCTCAACCTCTGCACAACGCATCCGAAAGGTCGCCCCATGGCTTTGACCGACATCTCGCATCCCACCGACATTGCAATGCTCACCGATCTGTACGAGCTCACTATGGCCCAGGGCCTGTGGGAGAGCGGCAAGGCCAATGAGCAGGGTTGTTTTACCGCGTTTTACCGTGACCATCCTTTTGGCAGCGCCTATGCCGTCATGTGCGGCACCGCCGAACTGCCCGAGCTGGTCGAGAATCTGCGCTTTACGCCCGAGGACATCGACTACCTCGCCTCGCTCCAGGCCCCGGCCGGCGGCGCGATGTTCAAGCCTGGATTCCTCGACTACCTGCGCGATTTTCGTGCGCATGTAAACATCGACGCCGTGCCCGAGGGCGAGCTCGTCTTTCCGCGCGAGCCCATGGTGCGCGTCACCGGCCCCGCGCTGGAGTGTCAGCTGCTCGAGACGGCGCTGCTCAACATCGTCGGCTTCCAGACACTTGTCGCCACCAAGACGGCGCGCGTGGTGCTGGCGGCGGACGGCCGTCCCGTTGCCGAGTTTGGCCTGCGCCGCGCTCAGGGTCCCGATGGCGGCTTGGCCGTCGCGCGCGCGAGCTACGTTGCCGGCTGCTCCTCTACGTCCAATGTGCTCGCCGGCCGCCGCTACGGTATTCCCGTCTTTGGCACGCATGCGCACAGCTGGGTGATGAGCTTCGATTCCGAGCTCGAGGCCTTCCGCGCCTTTGCCAAGTCGAGCCCCAAGAACTGTACGCTGCTCATCGACACCTATGACGTGCGCGAGGGCTGTGAACATGCCATTACGGTTGCCAAGGAGATGGAAGCGGTGGGCGAGCGCCTGTCGGCCATTCGCATCGACTCCGGCGACCTCGCCAAGCTCTCCAAGTATGTGCGCGGCCGTTTTGATGCCGAGGGCCTGCCCTATGTGGGGATCTCGGTTTCTAACGATTTGGATGAGTACACGATTCAGTCGCTGCTCGACCAGGGCGCGCCCATCGACAGCTTTGGCGTGGGCACCAAACTCGCGACCTGCTACGATCAGCCTGCGCTGGGCGGCGTGTACAAGCTTTCGGCCCGTCGTGCGAGCGACGCGGAGCCGTGGACGCCGGTGGTGAAGCTTTCCGAGCAGCCCTACAAGCGCACAATTCCCGGTGTTCAGCGCGTACGACGCTATTACGACGGTTTTGGCGGCCCGGTTTGCGACATGATTTATGACGAGGACCATCTGGCGGGGGAGGGCGCCGCGCGCGGCAATACCCTCGTGGCCGTAAACGATGCCGCCCTGGTGACCGACGTGTCCGAACTTGAGTATCGCGAGCTGCTGGTGCCGATCGTGCGCGATGGCGGTGCGGTGGCTCCGCGTGAGAGCATCCAGGATGCGCGCGAGCGCTGTGCTTGGGCGCTCGACCATCTGGACGCAGCTTTCAAGCGCTTCCTGTACCCGCAGACCTATGTGGTGGGCATGGAGCAGGGCCTGGCTCAGGTGCGCGACGAGCTCGTGCGCAAGAACATGGCCGCGGCTTCTGCCTTCCCCTGGGCAAAATAATCCGAAGGGGACGGAGGAACACGGATTATTTTCTCGCTCGCCCGTTCGCCCGTTAGCTGAACATTCGATTGGTTTGACGTATGACGACTTCTTATAAAACGATGGTGGTAAAGATCGGTTCGTCCACGGTGGTGGGCGCCGACGGCAAGGTCAACCGCGCCTTTATCGGCGGGCTTGCCGACCAGGCCGCAGCGCTGCGCGAGCTTGGCTGGCGCCTGATCGTGGTGAGCTCGGGCGCCATTGCCTGCGGCTATCCCGTGCTGGGCTTCGACCGTAAGCCGGTCGGCGACCTGCCGAGCCTGCAGGCCTGCGCCTCGGCCGGTCAGTGCATCATCTCGTCGGCCTACGACGAGGAGTTCCATGCGCGCGACCTGCTCACCTCGCTCGTGCTGCTCACGCGTCACGACACGGCGCGCCGCACGTCCTACCTGCACGCGCGCGACGCCCTGCTTCGCCTGGTGGAGCTCGGCGTGGTGCCGGTCGTCAACGAGAACGATACCGTCACCGTCGATGAGATCAAGTTTGGCGACAACGACACGCTGGCGGCGCTTGTGAGCTGCCTGGTTTCTGCCGATCTGTGCGTGACGCTCTCGGACATCGATGGCCTCTACACCGCCAATCCGCACGAGGATCCCACGGCCGAGTTCGTCCCGGTCGTGCATAAGATCGACGCCAAGATCATCGCCTCGGCGGGCGATTCTTCCACATCGGTGGGCACGGGCGGCATGATCACCAAGATCCGCGCGAGCCGCATTCTCATGACGGCGGGCATTCAGAGCGTGATTTGCTCGGGCGAGGAGCCCGATGCGCTCGTGCGTCTGGCCCGCGGCGAGAGCGTGGGTACGCTGTTCGATCCGCCGGCGGAGCGCCTGGACATTGCGCCGCGCAAGCTGTGGATCGCGCTGGGTGACAAGGCACATGGCTCGGTAACGGTTGACGACGGCGCTGCGAAGGCGCTGGTCAGCCGTGGCTCATCGCTGCTCGCGGTGGGCATTCGCCAGGTCGATGGAGATTTTGCCGAGGGCGATGTGCTCGACGTGTGCGACCCGAGCGGCATGGTCGTTGCTCGCGGTATCGCCGAGGCTGATTCGGACGTGCTGGAGCTTGCGGCAGGACGCCGCCAGGACCAGATTGCCAGCAACCGCCTGCTCGCAGATCTGGCCGAGAAGCCGGCGATACACAGGGATAATCTGATCGTCTTCGCCTAACGGGTCGACGCTGCAAACGCCCCTAAGCGGCAATCTGACGTTCAATCGTCGGGCATGACCAAAAGGTCAATGCCCTCCTCTTTCACGTCACCTTGCTCGCTTAGGGGCGTTTTCGCTTTCCGTCCTCTGCCTGCGATGTTGCTGTTACCGGCACTTGGGTGGCACTTGGGGACGTTCCTTTGGTGCCGGCAGTTGGGGACACTCCTTTGCTAGAAGATTTGGCGCAGATCTCCACGGTTGAGGGCTTCGTCGAAGAGGTGCTTGAACACCACGCTGCCGTGCAGACCGTCGTGCTCGAACTCGTTGGTCACCCAGGCGTGCGAGTTGCCCACGCGGCTGAGCGTGTTGAGCTGCAGACCCGAATCCACGTACATGTCGTCGAAATACACGGCGGCCTGGAGCGGCACCTCGTTGCAGGCCAGGCGCTGCGGGTCGTAGATCTTGTCCCAGCTGGTGTCTTCCATCAGCAGATCCATCGCCGGCTTGAAGGGCTTAAGTTCGGGCATCTGCTCAAACATCCACGGGAACATGGCCTCGCCGGTAAACATGAGCGGGCGCGCGAGTGTGTCGAACTCGGCACGATGAGCTTTCTCTTCTGCCGCGGCCCAGCGAATGGGCATGGTGTCGCCGTCGGCGTAGATGAACTCCTGCAGCGTCCAGTACAGTGGATTCGTGCGCGTGTTGGTTCGCTCGAAGGCGCGCATCAAAAAGCTATCGGATACTGAGGCACCGCAGCTCAGCGTGCCGTCGCCGTCAGCAAAAGCATGATCGATAATCCAATGCATGCGCTCAAAGCTCGGCTTCATGCCAAAGTCGCTGCCCATGAGCTGTAGGCGCTCAACCGTCATCGGCGAGCCGTCGGGCAGCACGGGCTTCTGAGCCTCGAGCGCATCGGCCAGGGCTGCCACGCGCTCGACGTCAGCGGGGTAGCGGTCGTAATACTGCTGCGTCTTGGCGGCCATGCGCGGGAAGGTGTGCGCGTAGACCTCGCTGGCGCTCGCCGGCACGTGCGGAATGCCACCACAGGTAAAGCTTGCCGCCACGCCCTCGGGGAAGAGCGACAGATAGCTCAGCGTCAAAAAGCCGCCGTAGCTCTGCCCGAGCGTGACCCAGGGCCTGCCGCCAAAGCCCACCAGGCGCAGGTACTCAAAATCGCGCACGATAGAGCTGGCGAGGTGACGCTTGAGGAAGTCTGCCTGCGAGCGGTCCGCATCGGCGCCGGCTGCCTCGGCGCGCTCGCCCAAGGCCGCGATCGTGCGTCCGTCCACGCAGCTACTGCGTCCGGTGCCGCGCTGGTCAGGCAGGACCACGCGGAAGTGTTTGACGGCCTCCTCGATCCAGCCATCGCTTGTGGGCGACAACGGACGCGGGCTCTCGCCGCCGGGGCCGCCCTGTAAAAACAGGAGCAGCGGCAGATCGTCGTTGATGCGGTCGGGCGCGCAAACCACGCGATAGAAGAGCTTGATGCTCTCGGGCGCGCCGGCGATGGGCGCCGGCATAGCGCCGCGGCGCATGGTGCTGCCGACGGCCAGGAGCATCGGCTCCAGGCCGCGCCAGTCAAGGGGGACGTCGATGCTGTGGTCCTCGACATACAGGCCGGGGACTTGGGACGAAGTGATGAGCGCCATGTGATGCTTCCGTTCGTTGCGGTGTTTCGGGTTGACCAATTCTACCGCCGCAGGTGAGGTCATGCGCAAATCGGCTACCATGGTTGCAAACTTCTAGGAGAAAGGGCCGCCCATGTCGGTCGATATAGCCACGTATGTCCACGATCTTGCCGTTGCCGCCAAGGCAGCGTCGGCCTCGCTTGCCACGGCGAGCGACGAGCAACGCCAGGAGGCCGTGCGCGCCATGGCCGCAGCACTGCGCAACGGTGTCGACTCCATCGTCGCCGCCAACGAGCTCGATATGTCCGCTGCGCGTGATGCGGGCACTTCGGCCGGTCTGCTCGACCGTCTGCTGCTGACGCCTGAGCGCGTCGAGGGCATGGCCGCCGGTTTGGAGAAGCTCGCCGAGCTTCCCGATCCCGTCGGCCGCGTGCTCGACCACCGCGTGCTTGCGAGCGGTGTGGACCTGACCCGCGTGAGTGTGCCGCTGGGCCTGGTTGCCATGGTCTACGAGGCGCGCCCCAACGTGACGGCCGACGCCGCGGGCATCTGCATCCGCACCGGCAACGCCTGCATTCTGCGCGGCGGTTCGCTGGCCTATCACTCGTGTGCCATGATTTCTGAGCTGCTGGCCGATGCGCTCGAGGCCAAGGGCTTCCCGCGCGAGGCCGTGTCGATGATCGAGTCCACCGACCGCGAGGCCACCGGCGAGCTCATGAAGCTCCGCGGTATTGTCGACGTACTCATTCCGCGCGGAGGTGCAGGCCTGATCCAGCGCTGCGTGCGCGAGTCGCTTGTGCCGGTGATCGAGACGGGCACGGGCAACTGCCACATCTACGTGCATGAATCCGCCGACTTTGATAAGGCGCTCAACATTATCGTTAATGCCAAGACCCAGCGCGTAGGCGTGTGCAATGCCGCCGAGTCGCTGCTGGTCGACCGTGCTGTGGCCGATGCGTTTTTGCCCGCGGTCGTGACCGTGCTGCATGACCACGGCGTGCTCATTCACGGCGACGAGGCAACCTGCGCCGCATGCGCCGATGCCGGGCTTGTGGAGGGCGATGACTACGTCGCCGCGACTGAGGAGGACTGGGGTCGCGAGTACCTGGCGCTCGAAATGAGCGTGAAGGTCGTGGCAAACGAGGACGAGGCCATCGCACACATCAACCGCTACGGCACGATGCACTCCGAGGCCATCGTTGCCGAGGACACGGATGCTTGCGAGCGCTTCCTGGATGCGGTCGATGCCTCGGCCGTGTACGCCAACGCCAGCACGCGCTTTACCGACGGCGGCGAGTTTGGCCTGGGCGCCGAGATTGGCATCTCGACCCAAAAGCTCCACGCCCGCGGCCCCTTTGCCGCCGAGGCCCTCACCACCTACAAATACAAGCTCCGAGGCACCGGCCAGGTCCGCCCCTAGCGCCCGCGCAAACAAAAACCACCACAAAGGTGCCTGTCCCCTTTGTGGTGGTTTTGGAATTAAGCCTGAAAGGTGTCGCGGTCGGGGGCGAAGGACTGCATGGCCGCGATGGTACGGTCGAAGAGCTCGGGGAGCTCCCAGCCCAGCATCTCGGCACCCTGCGTAATCACGTCGCGCGAGCAGCCGGCGGCAAAGCGCTTGTCCTTGAACTTTTTCTTGAGCGACTTGGTCGTAAAGTCCATGACGCTCTTACTCGGACGCATGATAACGGCAGCGCCGATCAAGCCGGTGAGCTCGTCGCAGGCAAACAGTATCTTTTCCATCTGCAGCTCGGGCTTGGGCAGAGAGGTGTTGAAATCGGACGTGTGCGTCTGGATGGCGCGAATGAGCTCGGGCGATGCGCCCTCGCCCTCGAGGATCTCGGCCGCATAGATGGTGTGGTTCATGGGATCGTCCTCATGCTCCTCCCAATCCAGGTCGTGCAGCAGGCCGACGATGCCCCAGAACTCCTCGTTCTCGGGGTCGAAATCGCGCGCAAAGTAGCGCATGGTGCTCTCGACCGTCTCGCCATGGGTGATGTGGAACGGGTCCTTGTTGTGCTCGTTGAGCAGTTCGAATGCGCGGTCGCGGGTGATTCCGGCGGTAAGCGGCTCTGCCATAGGAGACTCCTTGTGCTCGTAGGTATCGCTAAGAATGAATACTACTAGAACGACTAGAACGAAAAAACCACCACAAAGGAGCCTGTCCCCTTTGTGGTGGTTTTTGGCGCGGATGGGTTAGTTGAGGGCGGCTTGGGCTAGGCGGGCTTCGGCGTCCTCTTCGGTGACGCCCAGGGCCACGGCGAACTCCTCGATGGAGCGACGCTTGGCCTCCTTGAGTACGCGCATGTAGTAGGAGCTGGGTTTTTTATCAGCTTCCTCGGCCTGGCGAATGCGGTGCATCATGGTCTTTGCCACGCGGACCGTCTCGGGCGCGCCCAGCTTGAGCTGCTGCTTAAAGTGTGTCTCCTCAAGCGAGCTGTTGCGCTCGGTAAAGGTGTCGCACTCCAGCTCGTCATAGTGGCTCAGCAGGTGCTCGGCATCTTGCTGCGAGATGGCGGCGTGCAAACGGTCGGCCTGCGCCACGGGGTACATGAGGATCGTCTGCGCATGTCCCTGCTTGGTCTCGAGCAGCAGCATGGGCTGCGGTGTGTCGTCCCTAAAACCGACGACGGTGCAGACTCCCTGGCCCGGATGAATGACGTGTTGACCGATTGAGAACATGCTACCTCCAACTTATACGAATTTACGTATGTCTAGAATAACACGCTGACGTGCGCAAATCCTCACTTTATGCAGGAAAAGCACACAACTCTGATAGGTAAGAGTATTCGATAACAGACGCAGCTCATTCACACCTTTATGCATTTTCAACGCCTGCATAATCTGCAGGCAGACTGGCATCTTTGAGTGACTCCATACAAGCTGTAGTCATTTTTGTGCATATGCAATATCTATTAGCTTTACCCTGCGACAGTGCCCGTCGCTTGTGATAGAGTGCTACAAACTCTGGCTTTTGCCCTACGAGTGACCAAGAGCTCGGGGGCTTTAACACAAGGAGGATCTATGCCCGAGAAGATTGAAGAGCTGGTACGCGCTGCGCTTGCTGCGGCCCAGGAGGCCGGCGACCTTTCCGCATTTGAACTTGACGATTGCGCTATCGAGCGACCGGCTGACACTTCTCATGGCGAGTGGACCTCTACCATGGCCCTGAAGTCCGCCAAGCTGGCCCACTGCGCCCCGCGTAAGAACGCCAAGGCCATCGTTGCCCATATGCCCGAGGATCCCGCGATCGAGAAGGTTGAGATCGCAGGCCCCGGTTTCATCAACTTCTACCTCTCCGTTGCCGTCAAGAATGCCATCTTTGGCGAGGCTCGCGAGAAGGGTATGGACTTCGCTAAGTCCAACGTCGGTGGTGGCCTGAAGACCCAGGTCGAGTTCGTTTCCGCCAACCCCGTCGGCCCCATGCACATCGGCCACGGCCGCTGGGCCGCGCTGGGCGACTCGCTCTGCCGTGTTATGGACCACGCCGGTTACGACATCCAGCGTGAGTTCTACATCAACGACCACGGCTCTCAGATGAACACCTTCGGCAACTCCATCAGCACGCGCTATATGCAGCTTGCCGACATCATCGCCAAGCAGGGCGTTGATATCGACGAGGCTCACAAGCTGCTGATCGCCGACCGCGACGCCTTTGTTGCCGACGAGAACGACGAGCACCCCGAGACCCATCCGTATCAGGACAACTTTGCCGAGACTCTGGGCAAGGACTCCTACGGCGGCGACTACATCATCGACGAGGCCGCCGAGTTCTGGCGCACCGACGGCGACAAGTGGGTCGACGCCGATCCGCAGGAGCGCATGGAGAGCTTCCGCGAGCGCGGCTATGTGAAGATGGTCGACAACATGCGCGACCTTTGCCATGCCGTTAACTGCGACTTCGATCGTTGGTACTCCGAGCGCTCGCTGTATGTGAAGGACACCGAGGGCGAGACCGCCGGCACCTCCGCCGTCGACCGCGCTTTTGAGAAGCTCGACAAGATGGGCTACCTCTACACCAAGGACGGCGCCCTGTGGTTCCGCTCCACCGATCTGGGCGACGACAAGGACCGCGTCCTGATCAAGTCCGACGGCGAGTACACCTACTTCGCCTCCGACGTTGCCTATCACTGGGATAAGTTCCAGCGCGTCGACCACGTCATCGACATCTGGGGCGCCGACCACCACGGCTACATCGAGCGCGTCCGCTGCGTCTGCGACGCTCTGGGTTACCCCGGCAAGTTTGAGGTTCTGCTGGGCCAGCTCGTCAACCTGCTGCGCAACGGCAAGCCCGTCCGTATGTCCAAGCGTAAGGGCACCATGGTGACCCTGCAGGAGCTCGTCGACGAGGTCGGCTCCGACGCTGCCCGTTACACGCTCATCTCCAAGAGCTCCAACCAGATGGTCGACTTCGATATCGAGGCCGTCAAGAAGCGCGACAACTCCAACCCGGTCTATTACGTGCAGTATGCTCACGCCCGCGTGTGCTCCATCCTACGCCGTGCCGCCGACGTTACCGCCGAGCAGGCCGACGAGATGGGCATGAAGGCCGTTGCCGCCAAGGCCATCGGTGAGAACGTCGATTACTCGCTGCTGACCGACCCGACCGAGCTCGCCCTTTCGCGCAAGCTCAACGAGCTCACCGACCTGATCGCCAGCTGCGCTCGCGATCGCGCCCCGTTCCGTCTGACGCACTTTGCCGAGGAGCTCGCCGGTGACTTCCACAGCTTCTACGCTGCCTGCCAGGTGCTGCCGAGCGAGGGTCGTCCCGTCGACCCCGAGCTTTCGCGTGCCCGTCTGGCCGCTTGCGATGCCGTCCGCGTGACGCTCGCCCTGGTGCTCACCCTCGTTGGCGTTTCCGCGCCCGAGCAGATGTAATCTGCGGGTCATTTGACCGTGTAGGTTTGCTTTAACTGAGCCCTATAAGCCCGATCTCCCACGGAGGTCGGGCTTTTTTCGCAAACGCCGACGTATTGATGAATTTGGAACTGCTGGAAATACGAAACTATGCCGGTTTACTACGATGAATTGAGAATTTCCAACCACGCCGGCTTTTCGCAAAAAAGCGCAAGGCATCTACCTGCACTGATAATTGTCCTTGGGGGAAGCGGGCACTGCGGGGCGCGGCAA
>CALBBA010000017.1 GCA_937926755.1 uncultured Collinsella sp. | reverse complement strand
GGGATTCATGCGCGGCGATAGCGTCGACCAGGCCCTCGACGAGCGCCGGGTTCAGATATGAACCGTCCGAAAAGCTGTAGAGCTCCTTGATCTGCGGAACGTTTTCATTTGTGCGGTTGAGCAAAATGCCCTCGGGCTTGGTGGTGGACTGAACCGCCACGATCTTATCCTCAAGATCGGCAAGCGTGTAGATATCGCTCTGGGGATCGACCGCGACCACCTGGCGGCTCGCAAGGTACGGGCCGGCCCAACGATATTCGTTTTCGCGACCCGTCATACTAAAGCTGCCCATGACACAATCGAGTTCGCCGCTCGCCAGCAGCTCTTTCTTCTTTTCCCAATCGATCATCTGGTATTTTGGCTTGTAACCAATGCGGGCCAAAGCCTCGGTTAATATCTCGACGTCCAGGCCAACGATATCGCCGTACTCGTCGGTATACACAAACGGTGGATAGAGGTCACTGCCGACGTTGAGCGTCTTAAGGTCGTCGTCCTTTACCTGCGTGGCGTCCGGGCCTTTTGATGCAGACACCGAGGCTCTGCCATTCGACCCGGAGCAGCTGGCTATCGCTACGACAAAGGCACTCGCCACTGCAAGCGCGACAAACAACGATATGGACACCGAGCGGCGAGGTCTTTTCATCGAGCTCCAGAAGATCCTGTTTACAGACTAAAATGCTGAAATAATAGCAAACAAAACCGGTCGATCGCCCAATGGTTACAGACGTTTTACCATGCGGGACCTTCCAGCCGGCTTGGCAGAAGGCCCCGCATGCAGTGCTCACTTACCGTGCATTAAAAACGTAGCGGTCCAAGCGGTCGCACGCTTCCCTTACGCGCGAAAGCGGCAGCGCCAGATTCACGCGAATGTGGCAGGGCCCGTGGAACGGGCGGCCGTCCTGATACCCCACGCCCACGCGCGCCCCCTCGTCGAGCAGCCACTGAATATCGCGGCCATGCTCGCGGCACCACTCGGTGCAGTCCAGAAACACCATGTAGGTGCCCTGCGGACGCGAAAACGTGACGCCCTTCCAATGTTTTTCTGCATGCGTGCAGAAGTACTCGATATTGCCGGCAAGCACCTGATTGAGCTCGTCCACCCACTCATAGCCCTGCGGCTGGTAGGCACCGATAAGCGCATGCATGGAGAGGACATTCATCTCGTTGTAGTGGGTCTTGTTGGACACGGCGCACACGCGGTCGCGCAGCGTCTCGTTATAGATGATGTGGTAGCTGCCGACCAGGCCCGCCAGGTTGAACGTCTTGCTGGGCGCGTAGAGGGCAACCGTGCGCATGCGGGCATCCTCGCTCACCGACTGCGTCGGGATATGCTTGTGCCCCGGCAGGATGATATCGGACCAAATCTCGTCCGATATCACCACGCAATCGTGCTGGCGATAGATGTCCATGGCGCGCTCGATCTCGTCGCGCTCCCATACGCGGCCGCAGGGATTGTGCGGCGAGCAGAACACCGCAGCATGGATGTGGTTTTGGGCGAGCTTGTGCTCCATGTCCTCAAAGTCCATACGCCACACGCCCTGATCGTCGAGCTTAAGCGGGCTGTGGACAATGTGATAGCCCGCGGCCTCAATGGACTTGGTAAAGCCGATGTAGGTAGGGCTGTGGACCAGCACCGCATCGCCCGGCTGAACATACGCACGCAGTGTCGACACGACACCGCCCAGCACGCCGTTTTCGTAGCCGATATGTTCAGGGCGCAGGCCCTCGACGCCATTGCGGCGGCTCTGCCATTCGATGATGCGGTCGAAGTACTCGGCGCGCGGGTTAAAGTAGCCAAACATGGGATGCTGAGCGCGCTGAATGATGTGCTCCTGGACCGTGGGCACCGTGGCAAAATTCATGTCGGCCACCCACATGGGAATGCGGTCGAAGCCCTCGTCGGGTGCGTTCGGAGCCATACCGGGGATCTCGCCCCAGGAGTCAACGGCGATGGAGTCCATGCCGTGGCGGTCGATGATTGAAGTGAAGTCGTATTTCATGCTGGACTCCCGTGCAAAGTTGATTGTTTTGGTAGGCGTTATTGTCCACCAGCGTGGGCGGTTTTGGCGCGGGGTTTGGCGCTTAATTTGACGGGTGCGGACGAATGGCTGGTTAGTCTTGCGCGTCGTTGACGGCAACTACGGTTAGCTGGGTTTCATCGACCGTAAACGATATGTCGAGCCCGGCGTAAGCCAGATGATAGACGCGGTGTGGCTCGTGCTTGCTGCCCGCGCGGCGCGGGTCTTGGCGAAGGACCTCGACCAAGCCGAGGAGCTTTGCGGGCGGGACCATATCCTGCAGTGCTTGCGGAAACTCAACATCGAGCTCTTGCCACGGAGCATCCTCGATCCAGCCTCCGGTCGCATCCGGGTGGCAGTCCGCAAACGGAATGTAGGGCTTGATGTCGTAGATGGGCGTACCGTCGCGCAGGTCGGCCCCCAACACATGGATGATGGGGCCATCGTCGGTGAGCTCGACACGATCAAGCTTGACGCAGGTGAGACCGATGGGATTAGGGCGAAACGGACTGCGCGTGGCAAAGACGCCCACACGCTCGGCTCCGCCCAGACGCGGCGGGCGCACGGTTTTCGTCCATTTTTCGTTGGTGCCGGACCTGTCCCGCGTTTTAGCGTCGACGGCAATATCCTTAGCCGTGCCGCCGGGCGTTCCGTTTTCGAAGCGCCACAGCAGCCACAGGTGAGAGAAGGAGTCCAGGCCCTCAACCGCTGCATTGGAGGCAAATTCCGGCTCAAAAAAGATTCGTCCCTGCAGATGGGGCGCCAAAAAGCTGTTGCGCGGAATGCCGAACTTCTGCGGCAGGTCGGTATGTATGCGTGCGATAGGTTCCATGCCGGTCATTGTACGGCATGGAGGCGTGGGGCGTTGCGCGCAATTCTTCGCCGCGGTCCCCCGTCGTGCAACCAACGGTTGCTTGGAAGGGCGCCTGCCGCCGCGTATGCTTAAAGCCAACAACCAGCAGAAAGGAGCCGTTATGGCCTTCGCAGAAAAGCTCATTGCTGTCCGTCGCGCCCATCACCTTACCCAAGAGCAGCTTGCCGCTAAGCTCTTCGTCACACGCCAAGCCATCAGCCGGTGGGAGCGAGGCGAGGTCACACCGGGCATCGACATGATGAAGCTCATCGCCGCCGTAACCGGAGAACCGCTGTCCCACCTGCTCGAAATGCCTGAGCACTATTGCCAGAGCTGCGGCATGATACTCACGCCCGACGACTGCGGCACCGATGCCACGGGCACCGCGACCGATCATTACTGCAAGTGGTGCTACGACCACGGCAAGTACACCTATGACACCACCATGGAGGCAATGATTGAGGATTGTGCCCCGCGCCTGGCACAAAACACCGGCATGTCGCTCGACGAAGCCGTCTCGCTCATGGGCGCCGTCCTGCCGCAGCTGGAGCGCTGGCGCACCATGCAGGAAAACGAGGAGCGCTACGGCGCCGAAGCCCGGAAGCGCTACGGCGACGAGGCGATCGACGCAGCAAACGAAGCACTGCTGGACATGGACCCCGAGACATGGAACGACATGAAGGAACTTGAACGCGCTATTCTGGGCCAACTCTCGATTGCCATGGGCGATGGCGATGCGAATGGAAGCGAGGCTCGCAAGCTTGTCGCGATGCATCGTCGTTGGATTGGTCTCAACTGGGGACGCGAACCCCAGAACGAAGCGTACCTGGGCCTCGCCCACGGCTATCTTGCCGACCAGCGCTTTATCGACTACTACGACAAGCCCTGCGGCACCGGAGCCACGGCGTTTCTGGTCCATGCCATCGAGTCATCAATGGATCGCGCATAGACTGCGGCGGCTTTGGGTATCTCAACCGGAACCTCAACCGATTGGCGACACCATGGCTACTGATCACGAGCTCGTGCTCTACGTTATGACCGGCTGCCCGTATTGCATAAAGGTCAAGCGATTCCTTGCCGATAACGGTGTGACCATCCCCGAGCGCAATATCTCGATCGACGGCGATGCTGGGCAGGCACTCATCGCCGTCGGCGGAAAACGCCAGGTTCCCTGCTTGTTCATCGACGGCAAGCCGCTCTACGAGTCAAGCGACATCATCGCATGGGTGCAGAAAAACCTGCTCTAGTGCAACATAGTCATTGGGGACGTTCTTAAATGACTAGTCGTTAAAGCATAGTCATTGGGGACGCACTTAAATGACTAGTCGTTAAAGAACGCCCCCAACGACTAGTGAGAATCAGTTTCTCAACTTTATCGAACATGCGTTTGGTATTTATGTTATACTCGCATCGAGGTATGAGACTGGTCGAGAGCTCCTGCGGAGGTCCCCAATGACACGCTGGAGCGAGCTCAGTAAGTAAGATCGGTGGTTGCTGCACTCGTCCATCTCAGACAGGCTGCGCTCCTGTTCGCCGTCGCCATCAAAGAACGGCGCTCACAATCAGACTGTTTCTTTTCCGTGAGTCACACAGGAGTGCATCGCTATGGCTAAAAAGATTCCAACCCTTTCACCCGACATTATTTCAAATACCTGCTCAGATATCAGCAGGATTGTCGAGGCCAAACACCTCGGCCAGAAAGGCATCAACCATGAGACCTCTTCGGAAGGGGCTCTGCTCATCGGGCGCCGCCTCGAGCAAGAGATTGCCGGATACCCCATTTCCAATCTCAATGGCTTACTCTCGCCCATCGCTTGCCACCTCAAGCAGCACTTTAGCCCAAGCCTGGGCCCGACTTATCTCAAGCGTTGCATAAAGCTCGCACGAATTGTTCCGGAAGACATGGGGTTTCGACCGGAGCTTGATCTAGAACACTATCAGTCGCTCGCTCACATCGCCGACAAAGACCTGCGCTTAGATCTGATGAACGTTGCCGCGGATAACCATTGGAGCGCGTTGCGCATCGATCGTCATGCCCGCTATCGAAGTCCGCAGGACACTTTGGATGCTTGGGAGCGCCGTGCGCTTGAATCAAATCAAGAAGTACGGCGCTTCGCCCGCGCCTACACAGATGCCTGTGGAATCATTTCACTCGATGAGCTTATTGAGCTCTACAGCTCCTGTGCCCCCAATCCAGTCTCGAGATTTGAGATAAATGAAACTATTTGGCAAATCAGGAACGAATCGGGGCAAATCGACAATCCCTGCATCATATCCAGAGATAGAAAACTCTATCTCATAGCGCCTGAGCTCGATGACGCTGTCGATGAAGCCCCTTATTACTACAATGACTACGGATACTCCTATCGAAAATATGAACGGCACAGCGAATACACCGGTGAAATGCGCGCGCTGCGCGAACGGCGCGTTGGCATCAGAGTGGCAGCCATCTTCGCCGGTCACGAACGTCTTCCAATCAAAAGGCTCAGCTATGACGAAGTCATCTGCGGGCATATAAAGTGCAGTCGATCTGTCGAACGACTCAAGCAGTACGTCCTGAGAGACCCTGAGCTTAAGGCATCCGATCTCCATGCAAGAGAAGATGAGTTCGATTTCATCATGACAAAGCTTTTGCGTTCCGTTGGACTCAACGGAACGCCGACAGCACAGCAAATTACCGAAGACGCAGCTTTCTTATTGATTGTCGTACGGCCCGAGTTTTACGAACGCAATAAAACAGCGGAGATCTCCAAGCTCCTCTCGATAATCTATGAAGACGCTCCCCTCTGGGAGTTCAACGGACGTTCGCATACCGAGCTAAGAAACGAAGAAGTGGTGGAGCCTCCGGTGTCGACCTTGCATCGAGAGATCCAATCAAAACAGGCCGCTTAACCCTATTAACTGCTTGCATTTTTGTCTACAAAACTGTATACAAAAAGAGAGGCCCTTATGGAGCTCATCGCAATCCACCCCCACGCCCTCAAACACGGGCTGACGGAGACGGATATCACCTGCGCCTGGAACTCCGCTTTTGCATGGTTCAGGCGTGATCTTGAAAACGGAGGTATCGATTACGTTCTCGTTGGACTTGATGGAAGAAACCGTCTCATGGAGCTCATCGCTCGATATTGCCCCAATCGAGATGGTTACATCATTTACCATGCCCTTGTCCCTCCTACTCGCAAGGTGCTCAGGGAAATCGGGGTCGATCGATAGGAGACGCTATGGACGCTAAGCAGCTCGAAAAGATGATGGGGTTTGCCCCCGGAGAGTTGGAGAAAGCCGCGGAGGCATACGAAAAAGATGAGTGGCCAAAGGGTCGCACCATCAAGCTGGGAAGGCCATCGATCTCTGATGAGCCAAGCGTTGTTTTATCGGCACGTGTGGGTGAGTCTGTTCTTGATGCGTTTGACGCAAAAGCAAAGCGCCATGGGCAAACACGCACGGAGCGACTCAGGGAGCTCATCACGCTCGATGCAATGATTGCCTAGACTCAACTCCCCACCGAATCCATACATGTACGCCAGCATCCAAAGTCGACATTTTTCGACATCTTTGGATGCTGGCGTACAGCTTTTGCAACACAGCCATTGGGGACGTTCTTAAATGACTAGTCGTTAAAGAACGTCCCCAACGACCAACTAGCCGTGGAAGCGGGCTATGGGTGCGAGTGGCTGCTCGCGAAAGACGCGCTCGACGGCGGCGCGGTATTCGTCAACCTTTTTGGTCTTACGTACGAGCTTGTGAACGGTAGCGGGGTCAGCGAAGGCGCATTTGGCGTAGAACCACCACTCCTTCATGCGAAAGACCGCGTTGCCGCCAATCTCTTCTGCATATGCCGCAAACAGCGTGTCGTGGAAGCGCTGCAGCTCAGCAGCCGTTGCAGCAGGGCCGCCCTTGACCATGCGAGCCAGCGCGGGGTTCGCAAGCAAGCCACGCCCCAGCATCACATGGCGTGTACCGGGATAGGCCTCCACCAGCGCGTCCACGTCCTCAAGATCAAAGATGTCGCCGTTGTATGCCACCGGGAACGGCGCGCGCTCCAGCGTCTCGCCGTAAAACGCTTTGCGCGGCGAGCCCGTGTAACGATCCTTTTGCACGCGCGGATGCACGATTAGCTCTGCCAGCGGCATGCGACAGTACAGGTCAAGCACGCGCTCGTATTCGTCGTCACTCTCCAGCCCCAGCCTGGTTTTTACCGACACCGGCAACGGCGAACGTTCGCACACATCGCTCAAGAACACTTCGAGCTCGTCCAAGTGGCGCAAAAAGCCCGAGCCCTTGCCCTTGGCGACAACCGTCCCCGAGGGACAACCCAAGTTGAGATTGACCTCGCGATAGCCCATGTCGGCGAGCACCTGTGCCGCCCACACAAACTCGTCCGCGTTCTTGGACATCAACTGAGGCACCACGTTGAGCCCCTGGTTATTGGCAGGATCGATCTCCTTAAACGCCTTGCCGCCAAAGCGGTTTCCCACCCGCGGCGGCGGCAAAAACGGCGTGTAATAACAATCGAGTGCGCCAAAGCACTCCGCATGCACGCGACGGAACACATGCCCGGTAATCCCCTCCATAGGGGCAAGCGAAAGAATCATCTACTCTTCTCTCATATCAACGGATGTGACAAAGGAACCGCCCCCTTGTTACATGCATTATGCCTTGTGCTTCAGATGATTCACAAGGCAGAGGTAGCTGCTTGACGATAATCACCCTTCCATCCGTCGCCTTACGCAACGAAGGTGAATGCTTTTCCGCGAAGTGAACGGGTGAAATCGGACCCTCTATGCATCGACACTTTGGGAAGGCCAATTCCTGCGGTTTTATCACTCAAATCCTGCGGTTTTAGCGTCGAAAAACGTGGGTGCTTCAGGGGTCCAAATTAGGTCGTTCACTTCTCGGGAAACCATTCACCTTCGATTTACTGGTGCTTATAAACAGCGAGGGGGTCGCCCGGCAGGCGGCCCCCTCGCTTGTTATTCATCCCTCGGCAGCGGTTTCATGCTCCAAAAGACAACGTTCATAATCACGACAACCACCAACACCACGCCGTTGGCCACCCAAAAGCCCATGTTAAGGCCGAGCCACTCCGTGGTGCCAAACAAGTCCATCCAAATCTGCGTCCAGTTCATGCAAACGCTCCTTTCTGCATCAATCCCCCACTACAGCAGCTCGCCGTAGCGCTTGACGTAGGCCTTCTTAAGGCTTGTCGCCAGCGCCATGTACAGCAAGATGCACGGAATCAGGAACAAGAAGTACTCGACAGGCAGGGCGCCCAGACCCAGCGTGGGGCCAAGCGGGCTAAACGGGATCAGCGTGAGCAGCGCGATGCCCGTCATCGTGAGCAGCATCACCGGAGCCGAGGCACGGCTCTGGATAAACGGCAACTTAGGCGTACGGATCATGTGGATGACCAGCGTCTGGCTCCACATAGACTCGACGAACCATCCAGCCTGGAACAGCGCGATGTAGGCCAGCTGCATCTGCTCCAGCGCGGCGCCCGAGTAGACGCTCGCCAGGTCGTTGAACAGCACGCCATGGCTCACGAACAGGGGGCAGAAAACGAAGTACATAAAGATATAGGTCATAAAGTCGAAGATGGAGCTGGTGGGCCCGATCCAGATCATGAACCTGCCAACACTCGAAGCGTCCCAGGTACGCGGCACGCGCAGGAACTCCTCGTCCACGTTGTCCCAGGGAATCGCCAGGCAGCTGCAGTCATAGATCAGGTTGAGCAGGATCAGCTGGATGCTCATCATCGGCAAAAACGGCAGCAGGGCGGATGCGGCAAGCACGCTGAACATATTGCCGAAGTTGGAGCTTGCGGTCATCTTGATGTACTTGATCATGTTGGCGTAGGTCTTGCGCCCCTCGATGATGCCCTCCTCGAGCACCATCAAATCCTTCTCGAGCAAGATGATATCGGCCGACTCCTTGGCCACGTCGACCGCAGTATCGACCGAGATGCCGATGTCGGACGACTTCATGGCCGAGGCGTCGTTGATGCCGTCGCCCATGTAGCCCACCACATGACCGTTTGCACGCAGCACGGACACGACGCGCGCTTTTTGATCGGGCGTAAGCTTGGCAAAGACCTGCACGTCCTCGGCGCGACGAGCGAGCTCGGCGTCGTCCATTGCGGCGATATCGCTGCCGAGCAGCATGTTGTTGACCTCGAGTCCCACCTGCTTGCAGATGGTGCGCGTGACCTTCTCATTGTCGCCGGTCAAGATCTTGGTGGCTACACCGTGGTTGCGCAGCGCCTCGATAGCATCGGCCGTGGACTCTTTGGGCGGATCCAAAAACGCCAGGTAGCCGATCAGCACCATGTCGCGCTCATCATCGGCGCTAAAGGCACCGACAGGCGACGGGTTGGACTTTTGAGCGATTGCCAACACGCGGAAGCCGTCGTCGTTAAGGTCGGCGACCGTTGCCAAAATGCGCTCGCGCACCTCGTCGTCCAGCACGTGAACGCCGCCATCAATCTCGGCATGCGAGCACACCGACAGCATCTCCTCGACTGCACCCTTGGTGACCATCTGGGTTTTGCCGCTTCGATCGCGCACCACGGTGGTAAGGCGACGGCGCGTAAAGTCAAACGGCACCTCGTCGACCTTCACATAGGCCTCGGAAAGGTCGGTGAGACTCGGGTCGTTTTGCTCCTCTTCCTCGGTGCATTTGATGATCGCCAGATCCATCAGATTCTTGTAGCCCGTCTGGAAATAGCTGTTGAGGTAGGCATGGCGCAGAACGCGCGAATCCTCCTGGCCATCGATGTTCCAGTGATACTCCAGCACCACCTGGTCCTGCGTCAGCGTGCCAGTCTTGTCCGTGCACAGCACGTCCATCGCGCCAAAGTTTTGAATCGAGTTGAGGTTCTTAACGATGGTCTGCTTTTTGCTCATAGCCACGGCGCCCTTGGCAAGGCACGTGGTAACGATCATGGGCAGCATCTCGGGTGTCAGGCCCACGGCGATGCTGATGGCAAACAGGCCAGCATTAAGCCAATCGCCCTTGGTGACGCCGTTAATCATAAAGACAAACGGAACCATCACCATCATAAAGCGGATGAGCACCCACGAGACGCTATTGACGCCTTTGGAAAAGCTCGTCTCTACGGCATCCTCGGACAGGCTCGATGCCATAGAGCCAAACAAGGTCTGCTCGCCCACGCTAAAGGCGAGCGCCGTCGCGCTGCCCGAGATCACACTGCTGCCCATGAGGGCGATGTTCTCGAACGACGTTGCCGAATCGGACTCGGTGCACGTCGCGGGAACCTTCTCGACCGGCTCGCTCTCGCCCGTCAGGCTTGCCTGGCTCACAAAGAGGGCCTTAGCCTCAATGATTCTCACATCGGCGGGGAACATGTCCCCCGCCGGCCAGGGGCCCCAGGTCCCCACCCACCCCCCCCCCGTGGGGGACTCCGGGC
>CALBBA010000016.1 GCA_937926755.1 uncultured Collinsella sp. | reverse complement strand
CCGTTTTTGCCACCGGGGTATTTTGCGCCCCTGGCGTCTGCCAATTCCGCCACTCGGGCACGTAATGCGTGAGTTAGTTTATCACAGCTTTCAGTTAATTAGTCCGAAAATGGAACTTCGAGCATTTCAATAAGCTCAACCTTGCGTAACATCTCCCGTTGACGACATCCACGTCCGTCAACCGAGGCCTCGCCCATCTGGTTGTCATAGGGATCCTCGCGCATGCCATCGAAAGTAGGCGCAAGCTCAGCCTGGAATCGATTGTTGGCCACCATGCGCCACGGGTCGAGATTGCCAAAGTAGTGACGACGACGCCGCTCCTCCCCCATCCTGCGTGCCGAGGAACCAAACGATACGTCGGCGTTAAGCCAACCGGTCTGTGGCGTATAGAACTCAGCCCAATCGTGCGGCCCCACCGAATCGGGCGCAACATACAGGCCGCTCTGCCAACGGGCAGGAACGCCCGCAATGCGGCACATGGTGATAAACGTGAGCGCCATAACGCCGCAATCGCCGCGGAGCGAGTGTGCACAGTCATCGGCAATAGATCCCAAAAGCAGGTACGGTGGCTGATAGCGGTAGTCGATACGCTGCGTCAGGTAATCATAGATAGCACGAGCGCGATCGAGCGGATCCTTGAGCCCGTCAATGACACGCGCCGTCAGTTGACGCAGATACGGCGTAAACGCGATGTGCGGACGGTCCTCGGAAGTGTCCTCGGGCAGCGGTGCATCCATGCACGGGCGTTCGGGCAGCGTACCTCCATAAATGTCACAATAGGCGGCATCGATTTGGTAACGATAGGTTACCGAGAACGATCGGTCGGTCGAGGAGACCCACGAGGCAGCACGCGCCGAAGCATTCGTAGGAGCAATGGACCCCTCCGACGTCATATCGAGAACCTCGATATGAGACTGTTGACGACAGGCGGCGGCAACGGGTAGCCACGCGCGAACGGTCTCCCCTTCCAGAGCGCCGGGGACAGACACGGACGCTTTAAGCGTAATGACGCGAGCCAATCCGTTTTGTGACTCCATCTCCTTGAGCATCTCGTTGCGCAGTGCTATTCCGTCCGTAGAATCGGGCCGCATGCCGGGAACCTCTTTGGGATATACGCGAAGCGAATCGAGGAAGTTGTCGAGAACGAACAGTTCGCCATCGATAAAGCGCCAGTCAATACGCTTACGATTAATCAGGTCATCAAACTGCTCTTCGGTAAACTCAGGCCACTCCTCGCGAATCATCGCAATGGCCCGATCACGCGACACCGAAAAATGAAGCGGCGTCTCGAGCATGCGATACCGCTCGGCACGAACACAAGCAGCCAGTGAAGGCTCAGGGTTCTGCTCCAGAAGGCGATCGCAGGCAGCAACAGCCTGCGTCAAATATCCGGCATCCTTGAGACGAAGAATCTCGGGCGGCAGTCCAACATCGAGATGACGAAAGTCATCACAACAAACATCAACAGAGCAACCAACTGGACCCTCGTCAATAACCTTCCCATCCGAAGGCAGTACGTTAATAACAGCCATACCAAAACTCCAAGTCACTAGAACGCTTGAAGCCCATTGTAGCGAGATAAAAAGAAAGCCCCAACAAGGGAGCCATCAACACCGCTGAACGGTAACCATATAACTAAAATCAGACCAGTAACCCTGTAGCAAGTTAACAAAGGAGGCCCCGTTTCCCCGGAGCTGATTCCGTCGCGCAACTTCTGGCGAAGCCAGTAGCCACCTTAATTCAGACTCGTAACCCTGCGGCGTTAAACGAAGGAAGCCCCGTCTCCCGGAACTGTTTCCTTGGCGCGACTTCTGGCGAAGCCAGGTGAGCGCAAAGGAAACAGTGTAGGGAGACGGGGCTTCCGGTGGGAAGTTTAGCGACGCTTACGCCTTGTTGACGGAGCCAAACTCCTCCATGAGCTCCTTGGTGCGGGCAACGATGTTGTCGCGACCAGGCTTGAGGAGCTTGCGGGGGTCAAAGCCCTTGCCCTGCTGATCCTTGCCAGCCTCGATATACTCGCGAACGCCCTTGGCGAAGACGAGCTGCAGATCGGTGTTAACGTTGATCTTGGAGATACCCAGGGAGATGGCCTTCTTGATCTGATCCTCGGGGATGCCGGTACCACCGTGCAGAACGAGGGGCAGGTCGCCGGTCTGAGCCTTGATCTCGCCCAGACGCTCGAAGGAAAGGCCAGCCCAGTCGGCGGGATACACGCCGTGGATGTTGCCGATACCGCAGGCGAGGAAGTCGACGCCCAGGTCAGCGATCTGCTTGCACTCAGCAGGATCAGCGAGCTCGCCGCTGGAGGTCACGCCGTCCTCGGTGCCGCCGATGCCGCCGACCTCGGCCTCGATGGACATGCCCTTGGAGTGGGCAAGCTCAACGAGCTCCTTGGTGCGGTCGAGGTTAAGCTGGAAGGTCTCCTCGTGAGAGCCGTCATACATGATGGACGTGAAGCCGGCCTCGATGCACTTGAAGCAGTCCTCGTAAGAACCGTGATCGAGGTGAAGGGCGACGGGGACGGTAACGCCCGTGGCCTCGACGGCAGCCTTGACCATGTCGGCGCAGACCTTGAAACCGCCCATCCACTTAGCGGCACCAGCGGTGCACTGAAGGATCAGCGGAGACTTGGCCTCCTCGGCGGCCTGGAGAATAGCCAGGGTCCACTCGAGGTTGTTGGTGTTGAAGGCACCGAGAGCGTACTTGCCGGCCTCGGCCTTCTTGAGCATGTCTGCTGCGTTGACGAGCATAAAAGAAACCTCCTGTAAGGTTGCTCCGATAACGCCTGAGATTTTACCACGGCGCACCCGAGCATAAACGTTCGTTTGTTCACGAATATCGTCCAAACAGACTTTTTTGACCGTTTGCCCTACGGAATCGACCCGTTGGGGAAAAATAGCTTGACGTTTGGACGCTTCTCGTGCTTCAAAAGCCGACTATTAAGCTAAATCTGCATGAAGGGGTTCTGCATGATCTCGCGTACCATGGTGGTCGAATCGCCATGACCGGTTAGGCAAACGGTATCGGGCGGGAGAAGCCGGGCGAGCTTGGAGAGCGAGCGCAGAATCGCCGCCTCGTCTCCTCCAGAAAGATCGGTGCGGCCGTACCCACCCGGAAACAGGGTGTCGCCCACAAAGGCAATGTTCCCCTGCTCGGTGGCGGCGAACAAGACGATCCCGCCCGGCGTATGCCCTGGTGTCTCGATCACCTGCAGGCAGATATCGCCCACCTCGATAGCATCGCCCTCGGCGAGCAGGCACGTCGGCTCCCCGGGGTCGGGCGTCTCAATGCCCCACATAGCTCGCTGTTCCTTGATGTTCGTATGCGGCACCGCCGCATCCTTAGCACACAGCTCATACTGGCAGCCCTCGCCAACGGTGGTTCGCACGCCGGCAACACCACCAACATGATCGGCATGGCCATGAGTGCATACGGCGCCAAGCACGCGTACGCCGGGATGTTCGGCTCGAATATGCTCCACCAGGCGCTCGCCTTCCCACGCAGGGTCGATAATCACGCACTCATTGCCCGAAATAAGAGCATAGCTATTGGTCTGAATGGGACCGTTTACGAGCGTCTCGATCTCGACCGACCCCTTGGGAGTTACATCCAAGGACATAGCACTCATGTCCCTCTCCTCTCTATAGAACTCGAGGCATCAAACGATGCCTCGAGTGTAGCGAATATTGATAATGTGGCGCGTTCGTCGCGACTAAACGCGGCGCTTAAGCTGGGCTCCACCCTCGCCGGGCATCAAGCGACGCGCGTCGTAGACCGAGTCAACGCTGCTGATAGAGGCCAGCAGCGGATCCAGACCACTCGCGTCCGAGATCTCGACCATAAAGCGCAGGGTTGCAATACCCTCGCGGTTGGTCGACGTGGCGGCAGAAAGGATATTGCCGCCCGCATCGCCAATGGCAATAGTGACATCCTTGAGCAGGCCCATGCGGTCCAGGCACTCGACCACGATCTCGACCTGGAAGAGGGTGTCGGCAGCGCCGTCCCACTCCACTTCGATCATGCGCTCGGGATGCTCCATAAGACCCTTGACGTTGGGGCAGTTGGCGCGATGCACCGAAACGCCACGACCGCGCGTGATGAAGCCGACGATATCGTCGCCCGTCACCGGATTGCAGCAATGTGCCAGACGGACCAGCAGGCCGCTGTTGCTCTCGCCCTTGACGATAATGCCGTTGCTGGCGCTCTTGCCGCGCTTTTGCGGCTTTCGGTTGGAGCCTCGGGCCGGCTGTTTCACGACCTCGGCGATAGCCTCGGCCTTGGTGAGCTGTTCCTCGGGCTTGGGGTCCAAGATTTGCTCGACCTTGTTACCCACGGCGCGCGGGGCAACCTTGCCGGCGCCCACGGCGGCAAACAGGTCCTCGAGCTGCTTGAAGTTCAACTGCTCCGCCACGGCGTTGAGCGCACGCGTGGATCGCGGCGTAGAGATGCCATACCCGCGCTTGCGCAGGTCCTTGGCCAGTATATCGCGGCCGGCAGCAGCGTCATCGTCTTTGGTCGCGGCAGCGAAGTAACGGCGAATCTTTGACTTGGCGGAAGGCGTCTTAACGATCTTGAGCCAATCACGCGACGGCTTGGAACTCTTGTTGGTCAGGATTTCAACGCGATCGCCCGTCTTGATCTCGTGCGTGAGCGGGGCCACCGCACCGTTGATCTTAGCGCCGACGCAGTGGTTTCCCACCTCGGTGTGAACGGCGTAGGCAAAGTCGAGCGGCGTGGAGCCGGCACGAAGCGCCATGACCTCGCCCTTGGGCGTAAAGACGAAGATCTCTTGATCGAAGAGGTCGACCTTCAGCGAATGCAGGTATTCCTTGGCGTCGGTGATCTCATCAGACGCAGCCCAATCGAGCGAATGTTTAAGCCAGTTAATCTGGTCGTCCAGACGCTGGGCATCATTGGTCTTAGACGCAGACGATCCACCCGACTTCTTATAGAGCCAGTGAGCGGCAATACCGTACTCGGCCTGCTCGTGCATCTCGTAGGTACGAATCTGAATCTCGAGCGGGCGGGCCGTGGGGCCGATAACCGTCGTATGGAGCGACTGGTAGTTATTGACCTTGGGCATGGCGATATAGTCTTTAAAGCGACCGGGCATGGGGTGCCACAGCGTATGCACCGCGCCGAGCGTGGAGTAGCAATCGCGCACCGAATGCGTGATGACGCGCAGTGCCACCAGGTCGTAGATCTCGGAGAATTCCTTGCCCTTGCGCTTCATCTTTTGGTAGATGGACCAATAGTGCTTGGAACGGCCGTTGATCTGGAAGTCCTCCAGGCCAATGCGGTTGAGCTCGTCGGTGAGCGTCTTGATGGTCTCGGCCAGATAGCGCTCGCGAACCTCGCGCGACTCAGCCACCATGCGTGCGATGCGCTGGTAGGCATCGGGCTCAAGGTAGAAGAAGGACAGGTCCTCGAGCTCCCACTTAATAGAGCTCATGCCCAGACGGTCGGCCAGGGGCGCATACACGTCCATGGTCTCGCGGGCCTTAAACAGGCGACGGTCCTCGCGCAGAGCTGCAAGGGTGCGCATGTTGTGCAGACGGTCGGCAAGCTTAACGATAATGACGCGGATGTCCTTGGACATGGCGAGGAACATCTTGCGCAGCGTAAGCGCCTGCTTCTCGTCCATGCTATCGACTTCGATGTTGGTGAGCTTGGTCACGCCATCGACGAGCTCGGCCACTGTATCGCCAAACAGGCCGGAAACATCGGCAAGCGAGGTCTCGGTATCCTCGACGGTATCGTGCAGCAGCGCGGCGCACACCACATCGCAGTCCATCTTGAGGTCGGCCAAAATGATGGCCACCTCGACGGGATGGTTGATGTACATCTCACCCGAGCGGCGCTTTTGGTTGCAGTGCTTCTCGGCAGCAAAGCAATAGGCCTGCTCCACCTTAGAAAAGTCGTCCTCATTCATATATTTGAGGCACAGGCGCTCCAGCTTGTCGTAGCTGTCCGCCATAATCTCGGGCGGCAGCTCATCGGCATGCTTATAGTGCTCCATCTCCGAGAACGGCTGGAGGGCGGAATCATGGGCGGTACGGGCTGCGGCATCCATCGAGGTCCCCTTCCCCTAGGCCCGCAGTACGATCGGGCGGTTAACTTTGGCTAGCATATCAGAAGCGCACGAATCGAGCGCCCAGCTCCGGAAAGCCGAGAACTCCATGCGCGAGCGCAGACCCTCCAAATAGCGGATTGACCTGCTCAATTGCACACGGCCGGGGTTTTCTGCCATCGCGATGCGACGGGTGTCGTCAAACCCCGAAACGCGACAGAAACCAAGCTCTTCGAAGATTCCCAGACCGCTTGCCACCGAGCGCTCGTCGACCGGTGTGCGCGCGTCGATGGCAAGACACATCTGCGCGATGTCGATATCGCTCGCACTAAACGAGTCGTCTCCGGTCTTGCCGCGGTTGGAGCGCCACATAGTCTGCAGCGCGCGATAGAGCGTGACGAGCTCGTCGCGCTCGGGCGCGTAGCAGTCGAGCAGGCGCTCGTTAATGCGAGCGTCACGCGACGAATAGAGCAGGTGAATCACGGCAGGCTGTCCATCGCGACCGGCGCGTCCGCTCATCTGGTTAAACTCAATCGCGCCAAACGGCATGTGGTAGAGCACGACATGGCGGATATCGGGCAGGTTGACGCCCTCACCAAAGGCAGAGGTCGAAACGATGCAGCTGAGGCTTCCGTCACGAAACGCTTCCTCGACACGGCGACGGTCGGAGCGCGCAAGCCCCGCGTTATAGAACGCGATGCGGGTCGCGCAATCGGGTACCCGCTTGCGCAGCGTCTTAGCAAGCGCCACGGACTGGTCGCGCGAGTTGACGTAGATGACGGTCTTCTCCCCCGTCGCCACGATTGACACCAGGCGGTTCTCGCGGCTCGCAAGGTCTCGGTCATCCTCGAGCTGCAAGTTCTCGCGCACCGTCTCGTCGACCACCGTGCGGGTAATCGGTAGCACGCGGGCGAGCTCGGCCACAACCGGAGCCGTTGCGGTGGCAGTCGTGGCCAGAACGACCGGGTCGCCCAGGGCCTTGAGGATATCGGGCATGTCGAGGTATGCGCTTCGGTCGCCGCCCTTGGCAAGACCGGCATGATGCGCCTCATCGATAACGACAAAGCCGATGCGGCCCGAACGCGCGAAGCGGTCACGGTGGATAGACAGGAACTCGGGCGTCGTGAGCACGATACCGGTGCGGCCCGAAGCTAGACCGGCGAACACGTCATCGCGCGCCGCCTCCACGGTCTCGCCGGTCAACACGCCGACGCCAATGCCGAGCGCGGCCATCGTCGACGAGAGGTGATAGGCCTGGTCGGCAACGAGCGCGCGCAGCGGATAGACAAAGATGCTCGCACGCCCTCGAAGGACCGCCTCGCGCGCGGCGTGCACATGGAAGATGAGCGACTTACCACGTCCCGTCCCCATAACGGCCAAAACGCTCTGGTGGTCGGCGAGCGCGTCGAGTGCCTCGACCTGCGCGCGATGTGGCTGGTTCGAGCCGATAAAGCTATGGATAAGCGAGCGCGTGAGCTCGGTATAGGAAAGCTGGGCGAGCGTCTCGCGCTTACGCGACTCCAGGCGCAGGCCGGAATCCGCCGGCTGCACGCCACGACGAAGCTCGCATGCCGGATCGTCGACGCTGGGCAGCGTGGTATCGCGGACCAGAACATCCTTGATCATGAGCTTGGGCTTCACACGCCCCTGCCAATGCTCGGCAACGGCCTCGAACACCAAGTCGACAGCGCTATCGCAGTTGATGAGCTTATCGATTTGCGGCACGCGGAACATAATGGCCGGCACACTCGCGGCGCCATCGGTCGCCACAAAGCGCATGTGCTCGCCGGTTTTGCCCACCACGGCGCGGTCGCACATCGTCACGCCCTCGGCAGCCAGCAGCGGCACCTTGTTGCCCTGGCCAAACGGCTCAAGACGGGAGATCTGCTCGATGGTCTCGATATTCAGCTCGGAAAGGTCGACGGTGGCGGCGACCTCGTCGGTGTCTTCAAAGTCCTCGGCGGGAAGCTCGGACAGCACGGCGGAAAGGCGGCGGCGGAACTCGTCGAGCTTGGATGCCTCGATGGTCACACCCACCGCACCGGCATGTCCGCCGCGACGAATCAGCAGGTCGGAACAGCGCTCGACGGCGTCAAACAGGTTAACTTTGCCCACCGAGCGACCAGAACCGCGCGCGATACCGTCCTCGATCGAGAACAGCAGCGCCGGCACGTGATAGCGGTTGGTCAGACGGCTTGCCACGATGCCCTTGACGCCCTCGTGCCAGCCTTCGCCGCCCACAACGATCGCGCGTCCGCCGTCATAGGTCTTCTCGACCTTTGCCATGGCATCGCGCGTGAGCTCCGCCTCGATCTCACGGCGCTGGCGGTTGATTTCCTCGAGCTCAGCCGCCAGCGCACTTGCTTCGATGGGATCGCGGGCAAGCAGCAGGTCGAGCGCCAGCTTGGGATCGGCCATGCGACCGGCAGCGTTTAAGCGGGGAATGAGCGAGAACGATAGGCCATCCGCCGTAATGCTCGAAAGGTCCGCCTTGGCGAGCGCGGCAAGCGCGATATAGCCGGGGCGAGCGGTTACGCGCATCTGCTGGATGCCCTCGGCAACCAGCGCACGGTTCTCGGGCGTGAGCGGCATCATGTCGGACACGGTGCCCAGCGCCGCGACCTCGATTAGCGAACGCCAATACGACGGCTTGCCCAGGCGCTCACCCAGGACTTGCACCAGCTTGAGCGCCACACCAGCACCGGCAAGTTCACGCGAGGGCCCCTCATCCTCGAGCTTGGGGTCGGTCAGGGGCACACCCTGCGGCACCTGGTCGGAGGGCTCGTGATGGTCCGTGACCACCAGATCGATTCCCAGGCTCTCCAAATAGGAAACCTCTTCCTTGGCGGCAATGCCGTTATCGACGGTCACGATCAACTGGGGGCGAGCGAGCTCGTTAACGCGGTCGAGCGCCGCGCGCGAAAGACCGTAGCCCTCGTCAAAGCGATGCGGAATAAACGGCGTGACATCGGCGCCAAACGTGCGCAGTGCCTCGGTTAACAGGCAGGTCGACGTAATACCGTCAACGTCAAAATCGCCAAAGACCGCGATGTGCTCGTGGTTGCGAATAGCACGCTCGACGCGGTCGGCAACGACCGACATGCCCGGGATAATGAGTGGGTCAGCCCAGTCGCGATCGAGCGAAGGCGTCAAAAACAGCTGGCCTTCTTCGATGGATGTAATGCCGTGCGCAACCATAATGCGCGCCACCAGCCCGGGTATTCCCAGGCCAGCCGAAAGCTCCTTTTCGAGTTCGGGGTTTTGCTGAGCGACCGCCCAGCGATGCGTCGTCTTAAGCGATGACATAGGCGCCCACCCCCGATAGGGGCAGGTCGCCGCGATACCTCTCACGGTTCATAGCGATGAGTCCTCTGTGTATGCCCGCTTCGGCAGGCAGATCTGTTGAACGGATTTATTATACCGTGCGGCACGGACGTACAACGTCCAGCACGCCGCGGTTTCGATAAACGAGGGCGGTAATAGCCTCGAAATATTCGAGCGTTTCTGACGCACGGACGCATGCGAGCGTCTAGCATATCCATTCAAAACGGATTCACGAGCAAAGGGAGTCACAAGAGCATATGAAGCAATGGGTTGGACTGGGCAAGTTTCTCGCGGGGCACATGCAGATCATCGTTCCGATTTGCGTGGCGCTCGGCGTGCTCTTTCCTCAACAGATCGGCGTACTCAAGCCCATCGTTCCCACCTTGTTTGCCTTTATGACGTTCCAAGGTGCGCTCAGCAACACCTTTCACCAGGTAGCCGAGGTGTTCCACCGTCCGCTGCACCTGATTCTGGCGCTGCTGGTCTCGGCAGTGCTTATTCCTATCGCGGCGTATGCCATAGGGTCACTCTTCTTTGGCTCCAACCCCAACCTTGTCTGCGGCATCGTGCTCGAGTACAGCGTGCCCGTGGCCGTCACCGCTTTTATGTGGATCAGCATGTTCGGCGGCAACGGCCCGCTCGCGCTCACCATCATCCTGACGTCCTCGGTTATCTCCCCTGTGACGATTCCGCTCACGCTCAAGCTCCTGTTGGGCGCCACCGTCTCGATCGATGTGCCGAGCATGATGCAAGACATGGCCTTTATGATCGCCATCCCCGCCGTGCTCGGCATCGTGATCAACGAGCTCACGCGTGGATGGGGACACGAGAAGCTCTCCCCCGCGCTCTCGCCCGCCTGCAAGTTCATGATGATGGGCGTTATCGCCTCCAACTCCACCGCCATGAGCGAGTACGTGCTGCACATGAATGCGGTGCGCCTGGAAGTCGCCTTCTTTATTTTGACCTTCGCCATCAGCGGCTTTGTCGTCGGTTTTCTGGTCGCCCGTGCGCTGCATCTGCCATATAGCGAGACGACTACCATGTGCTTTACCTGCGGCATGCGTAACATCTCTTCGGGCGCCGTCATCGCCACGCAATACTTTCCGGGCGAAGTTGTGTTTCCCGTCATGTGTGGAACGCTGTTTCAGCAGGTACTCGCCTCGCTTATCGGGCACTTCTTTGAGCGTCTGACCGGCGAGGAGCGCGCCGCCCAGCGCAAGCGCGTCGAGGCCGGCCGCGATGCAATGGCGCGCTAAACCGTCCGCAGTGTGCGGGCGCTCACTTTACGATGTGAGCGCCTCCAGATGTGCGCGGAGTCGCTCCGCATCGACATCGAGCGTGGTCTCAGCATTGACCTGAGCCAGCCGATAACCGACAAAGTAGGGTGAAACCACCCAACGTGGAAGCGCCTTGGCAATGGTCCGGCCGCCTATGTGATAGAAGAACAGGTTGTACGACTCTGCACGACCGCCATGGTGCTCGTGCAAGATATAGCGCAGAGCTACCTGGATTGCGTCGGCGAAGAGATCCGCCTCGGCTTGGTCTCTCGTGTCATCGCTGGCGGCGATTCCCTGCGGGGCTGAAACGTTGATCTCAAAGAACCCCATGATCGGTTCGGTTGAGATGTTGACCGCGATTCTCCCCTGTTGCCAGACATTGATGCCTTCGAAATTGGCAGAAGTCAGCGAAGTGTAGCCGTCTTCCTGCTCCAAACCCACAATCTGCATGTGCGGATGAACGAGACTACCGCCTGAGAGCGGACCCTTGTTCTTGTACATGAGAACGCTGCGATACTGCCGGGAGTCAATCATTCGCTGCCAGCAATCCAGAGCAAACCTCATCACATGGTGGAGTTCATCCGGCTCATAGGTCACCAAGTCGGCGTCGTGATTGGCCGACTCGATCAATACGGTCTGACGGGTGGCCCGCAAGGTCTTGAACTTATTCTCGAGCCAGATGCAGTCACCATCGCGCTGGATGATGTTGGTGAGCCCCTCCGTGTCGCAAAAGGGGCACGCGGTGCCAGGGCGACGATTATCGTCGGGCTTGCCGCTCGCCTGCTGAACGTCAAATACCAGCGCCACGGGTTATACCTCCAGCGGCACGATCCTGGTGCCATGGAGCTCGGAGACGCCTAGCGCCGCCGCGACCGCGTCGCGATTTGCCGTAGTGATGCCGCCGCCGGGAAGGATGGTCAAGCGATCGCCCGCATACTCGATTAAACGAGCCAGGTGATCGAAATTATCCTCGATCGACGTACCGGCCGCACCGCCATGTGTGAGGATGCGCGTAACGCCGCAGTCGGCAAGTGTATCAATCGCATCGAGCTGAACCTCGGGCGAGAGCTGGTCAAATGCCATGTGGAAGGTGATGTCAAGGGGCTCGCGCTTGCACTCCTCCGTCGCGCAGCCCGTAGCCATAACGAGGGCGCCGAGGGTGAGCTCGTCGAGCGCCCAGCCGCTGGCACAGGGCTTGCAGCAGCCAAAGACCAGGCCGTCAACGCCGGCACTCACAGCAAGGCCCAGGTCCATCTCCATCATGCGCAGCTCGTCCTGGTTGTAATGAAAGTCGCCACCACGCGGACGAATCATGCACATCACTCGCGCGTCATGCTCGTGAGCGTAACTGACTGTAGCGCTAATAACGCCGGCGGAAGGCGTGGTGCCACCGACGGCAAGGTTGTCACACAGCTCAATGCGCCCCGCACCAGCCTCGATGGCCGCCGGCACTCGCTCAAAGTTCTCGGCGCAAAATTCGTACAGCATAGATAGCCCCCAGAAGACATTTCTATTTCCACACGGCATTGTCGCACGTTAAATAGCAACCCGCACGATGGAACAAAACCTTGACAAGGAGTGTCCCAAAGTGCCGGCACATAAGGAACGTCCCCAGGTGCCACCTTGAGC
>CALBBA010000015.1 GCA_937926755.1 uncultured Collinsella sp. | reverse complement strand
GGATGTCTCGTGCGTCGTCACTTTTGCCTGGGGTTTCAGCCCGCCCGCCCGCCCGGCCGAACAGCTGTAATCGACAGCAAAACGGGACGCAGAACCGCCGACCAACGCGCCCATGCGCCCGGTCACGCGATCCTGCGTCCCGTTTTTGTTTGAACTGCTAAGGCTCTAGCCGCTCGAGCGCTAGTTCCCCTGCGCGCCCGAAATGCCATTTTGCAGGGCATCCCAGGCGTTCGTTGCCATATCGCCCAGGTTCTGTGCGGTATCGCCGAGGTTCTGAGCCGTGTCACCCAGCTCTTGGGCCTTATCCCCAAGCTCCTGGGCCTTGTTGCTCAGGTCTTCCAGCGTGTTGGAGCTCGAGCTGTCCGTGGTGCCCTGGTCGCCGGACGCGTTGCCCGACGAGCCGTCCTTGCGCGTGAGCTGAATCTCGAGGTTACCGTTGTCGTTATAGTAGGCAGACGTCACGACCCAATTGGCATCGACAACGGGCGTCGAGCCGTCATCGGTCAGAATCACGGCGTTCGAAAGATCGGCCCCGCGCGACTTGAGGAGCTTCTTGGCGTTGGACCAGTACTGACCCGGGATATCGCTCAGGTCGACGGTGCCGGACTGGGTAGTCTCGGTCTGCTCGGCCGTGGTATCAGTCGTGGCGCCCCGCTTGTTGAGCATGCCCGACACGATGGCAAACACAACCGACAAGGCAAAGAAGATCGCCAGCACGATGAGGATCTTCTTAATCACGCTCGACGAACGCGAAGGCTTCCTCTCTTCGTCCTCGCCATACTGGGGGATGGACTTGGGATGCTCACGATACGGCTCGCGCGCATATCGGTCGCGCGACTCGTAGCGCGGTTGTGCCGTGCGCGGCATATATGTCGTCTGCTGAGGTTGCGGAATGGGATTTTGCAGCAGGTCATCATAAGGGTCTGCCGCCGCGTTGCCGTAGGGGCCCTGCGACGAGGCACCATACGGGTCCTGCGCTGCGTTTCCGTAATTCACAACGCGCGTGGGATCGGCCGACGCCTGCGTCGTATCGGGAGCAGCGTAGCCGGGATTCGGCACGACGCGGGTCTCATCGGCGCCATTGCCCGTCCGCGGGGAGCCGTAGCCACCCATTACGGTCGTCTTGTCCTGGTCCATGCAACGATTCCTTTCCGTCGCCCGTAAGCATCAAGTTATCCATGCATTCTACCCGCGCAAAAGCCTATGATGGGCAAAGTCCGCCGGTATCTACAAGACATGCGCGACAGGTGGCAACAAGCGAATCGAGGAACGTCATGGCAAAAAGCAAGCTCATCAAGGACACGACGCGTGCCGAGCGCGAGGAAATCATTAAGCTGGCGCTCGCAGGCTGCGGCAATGGTAGCTGCGACAACTGCGGCAGTTGTAGCCTGGGGGCTGGCGACCCGTACGGCACCTGCCAGCCCTACATTGACGGAGAGATGGAAATCGCCGACATCAACATGATGGTCGCCGAGCGCAACGCTAAACTCTTCGGCCTCCAGCGCGGCTAATGATCCCTTCTTGGGCTGTGCACCAAAAAATGCGCCCATCTACTACGTTTAACCCAAGGGTGCCAACCATAGCCATATTTGTGTTAACAAAACCGCAGGTAAACGTCTTGCCGCATTGTTAAAAAACGCTCCATGGTCGGTCCAACCCTGGTAAACGTAGTAGATGGGCGCTTCTCGTGGCGTGGCTGGCCCAGATAGCTTGTTTCGGAGCCAATTTGCATCAAAAAGTCCCCGGCGGCGCTGCGTTTGGGGGTGCGGACGATTTCTTGGACCGCGCCTAGGCGTATCCAAGCTTCCTGCG
>CALBBA010000014.1 GCA_937926755.1 uncultured Collinsella sp. | reverse complement strand
CCATAGAATCAGAAATGGAAGAATAGAGAGGATGAAAGATGATAACACTGCAGTAATTTTTTTGAGGCTCTCATCGATTCCGCATCTCCTTGCGCGCCCACATTCCGCTCCGCCTTAAATCAAGTATAAATAAAAACTTGAATGCAAGTTTGTTTTGATTAGTATGGAAACTATATCCATTTAGTTCTAATTTGTTCGTAGTATCAAATCGATACCGACACTAGCATGACGTAGTCTTTCAAGACAGCTATTCAACATTGGAGGTCACCGCTATGGACAATGTGAACCACCTAAACGAACTCTCAATACAGTCCCAGCTTAGCATCCTTGAAAAACTGGTCGCGGACGCGGAACAATCTACCGACGCAAGACGCGATTTCGAAGCTCAGCCTCGTGCCGTATTCCAGAAATATGGAATTACAGACCTCCAAATCAAAGCGGGAAATCGAAAAGTCTCTCTGTACGAACTGGTGGAGTCAACCGAAAAGGAGGCGCGTGTCCCCGTTGCACGCGCAGTATATCGTCGTATCCAACTTGCATATTATGACGAGGACAACGAAGCTGAGCCGCAAACGATACCTCTCGTAAACGTTGTACTTAATGCAAACGCAGTAACGAACGCAAACATCATTCTGAACGCAAACGGAATGGCAAACGCAAACGCGAATGCTCAAAACAACGCCAACCTTAAGTACGACGTCAACACAATGGGCTATGGATCAGCTATTTTTATGAACAAACCTGATGTTGTTGAACTATCGGAATCGTACAAACAAACTTCTGTTTTCAGGAAATTTGATCAAGAGGGCTTGAGTGCAGCGAGGCAAGCAGCCATGCTTAAAACAGCAATCAAGAATTCCAGCTCCAATACCATCAACCCCGAAGGGGCTTCCAATGGGGTCGCCCGCGGGTATTATCGCTCCGTCGAATTCGAAGTTACTTACTCCGAGAACGAAGGCACCTTGGTAATCACCGACGCCCGTTTGCTCGCGGCATGATTTCCGAAAGCTCGCAGCACGTGCTGTTCCGCAGACCTCGAATGCTGACATTTATAACAACATATAAATGTGGCGCTGTGTGTGATCATTGTCTGATGAGCTGCACTCCGAACAACAGTGACAGGCTTACTCTTCCCCAAATGCGGCAATTCATCGATAGCTTCGCCGAAGTATGCGTCGGAAGTGGTGTTGTTGTGTTTACGGGCGGAGAATGCACCCTTCTTGGCGATGACCTTCTCGAGGCCATCGCATATGCGAATTCTTTAGGACTCTTTACTCGAATTGTAACGAATGCGTGGTGGGCAAAAAGCGAAAGAGACGCAGAAACGTTCCTCAACGAATTGAAGTCATGTGGCCTTGACGAAATCAATATCAGCTGCGACGACTTTCATGCGGAATATATACCCCTCGAGAATGTGCGCAACCTTTGGAACTCAGCAAAAACAATGGGCTTTCAAACTCTCGGCATTGCGGTCTGCAGAGATAACAACAGTACAATCAGCCCGGCATACCTGTGCAAGTACCTTAATGAAGACATTCCACTCCTGCATCAGTTCGACGATAATACCCAGCCTCCCAGCGCGCCAGCCCGCTTCATCACGGATTCAGGCATCACGCGAATTGGGCGCGCACGAAATCTCAGTCTCAACCAAAATGCGCGACCGCAGGCACGTCTCTTAGCGTCACACTGTTCCGACTGCGGCCGAGACTTCGTTATTTCCCCAAACTGCCATCTTGCACCCTGCTGCGGAATAAATGCAGAGGGAACTTGGCTTTTCGATCTTGGCAAAATCAATCTGACGGATGACATTAATGAACTGCAGCTGCTCCTACTTAATTACATACAATACATAGGACCAGGAGGGCTGCTGAAGCACTTGCGCACGAGCGGAGGCCTTTCTTCATTTGGGCGCTCAAGCTACCTCTCTCAATGCGAGATTTGCGAAGACATCGCCCTCTCGAAAGAGGCACAGACCTGTCTTGCAAAGCTAGCTCCTAAACTGGCAGCCGACTTGATTGTCGAGACTAAATTCGAGACTACCTTTATCGGAAATGGGTCTGATATACATGATTGAAGTGCTACCCTCTTTAAATTCGCTCTCGAGTAATCCACTCCGTAGATTGGACACTCTTGGAGTAACAGATTTTTTAGACACACTTGACATATCTATAGATCCTTTTGAATGCGCGCATCGCATCTGGGATCAACTTGACAGGGAGCATCAAGAGATCGTCTCCTTCCTGATGCTAGGTGGAGAGATTGATCTCGATTCAGAAGTGGCAAAAAGAAGTCTGCTGAAAGGCACTGTTGAAACCATAGCCTCACTCGGGCTGCTAAGCAAGCACAATGGCAATGCCTCCCTTTCCGGTTTATCTCTAATCCGATATCATGGCATCTGGCTTTTTGCCGATGCGCCATCACCCTCGCCTTTACTATATTTTGGCTCTGATTCAATTGGGCTCGCTCGTCGGCTAAGCCCATCCCCCGGAAAGAATGCCTTAGACCTCTGCTCTGGACCAGGCATCCAGGCACTCATACTGGCAAAATCTGGAATGCACGTCACGGCGATAGATATCAATCCAATCGCCTCAGAAATCTGCCAACTAAACGCACTGGTCAATGGTATTAGCGAAGATTTAACTGTTCTAACCGGAAGTCTCTACAACGCACTAAACAATATCGAAAGCTCTTGCAGCTATGAACTCATTACGGTGAATCCTCCTTTGCTCCCAATCCCAGAAGACGTACCATACCCCTTCGTTGGCGATGGCGGCCCAGATGGCCTCAACATCACAAGCAAGGTTATTCGAGGTGCAGGAGATAAACTCACTGATAGCGGATACCTCTCTGCAATTGGAATGATTGGCCTTGGAACCAACAATCAATCAGCATTTGAACGAATACAGAACGATTTGTTGCAAGCTGGCCTCAATGGCGTCTTGACAATAATCTCGAGCTTTAACCTCGGACCCCAATCTGGCTGGATCGACGGTATCGCATGCACATCTGTTGCACATGCTCCAGGAAAATATTCCAGCAAAGAGGAGGCTGTAAAACAGATATCGCGCGCATACAAAAAAATCCACTACGACCGCGTCTGCACCTATCACTTGAAGGCGTGGAGGGGGGGACAGCCCTTTCAAAATCCCATCCTAACGATTCAAGACTGCTCCGCAGATGGCAACCCACTTGGCCCCTGGATCCTCTAAAGCATCCGTCATACGAAAGCAGGTCAATAGGCTGCGCGCCACTCTCTGATGACGCGCAGCCTATCTCATTTCCCCCGCGCTTTACCGAGCCCGACTCACACCTCATAGTTGGCACCGGTTTTCAAAATGCAAGATTCCGCATACAAAATCACTTCTTCTGTCTAGGTGGCAGACCTACGATTTTTGTAGTATAAAGTTCCTCTCAATGCCTTCAATCTATTTCGAGATTGAGAAGAACTTGCATCGGGTTTCATAGAAGCGATATAGATGATACGTTTTGTCCTATCTATATTCCGACATACATCAGGATGCCTCGTCTTTATCGTCATTTCAATAGTCGGCTTGGCCCTTTCCCACATTGCCCCCTTTTTGAACGGTAAATTAATTGACTTCCCGCACGTGGACCTCGTGGACAGGCCCCCTTGTGTAGCTGCACCCGAGGCGCCTCCCCGTCGCCCTCCAGCGCCGGGGTTCCCCTCCATCACGAAGAGGTAATCCCCGTCCGGCCTCGCCGTCTCTGCAACGCCGAGCCTCCCGAGCGACTCGAGGAGGGCGGGCTCGTCCCAGGAGATTTGACAATACT
>CALBBA010000013.1 GCA_937926755.1 uncultured Collinsella sp. | reverse complement strand
TGCGCAGGATGGCCAGGCGGGCATGTCCATGGACAAGCACACCGCACGCGCGACCGTCGTGGTGACCGATCTGGACGAGTCGGGCAACCACACGGGCAAGCTGCGCGTGTCGAGCGTGACCTACGCCAACACCGGCGCCTCCGATGCGGACAAGGCCGTAACTGACAAGGCCGCCTTTACCAACGCATACCATGCGTCGGGCACCTTTGGTGGCGTGACGGTGAGCAAGGCCCTTGAGGGTCGCGCCTCTACCGCGGGCCAGTTTACCTTTGCCGTGACGGGCCTTTGGTACAACGGCGTTCAGACGTCGGTCGATGGCTCCGAGGCCAGCCTGTCCAATAAGGTGGCAGGGGCCGGCGTGTCCGGCGCTGTGGTGAGCGCAAGCGGGAAAGAGAGGCTCTTTGCCCGTGAGCTCACGGAACAGGATCTGGGGCATACGTTTGCCTATCGCATCCGTGAGAACCAGCCTGCGGCTGTCGGCTACACCTATGACACCGGCTACACTGGTGACGCTATCGTGCTCGTCAAGGTTCTTGCACGCAAGGACGACCCCGCTAAGCTCTACACCGTGACGACCGTGCTCAAGGGTGCGGGTGTGACGGAGCTGTTGGGCGACGGCGCCGACGCGAGCGCGCTGACGGACGAAAAGATCGTCGAGCTCAAGCAAGATTCGCATACTTACGTGCAGCAGTACGATGCAAGTGAGGTCGGCGCCACGCCTGCCGTCTCGTTTGTGAACCGTTACACGGCAAGTCTCGACTATGGCGCCGCTGGCGGTTTGCAGATTGAGAAGACGTTGACGTATCCCAAGGACGCGACCATTTTTGGCTCGCCTAAGAGCACGTTCCGTTATATCGTCAAGCCTGCTGACGAGACGTCTGCCAGCAAGGTTGGCATTTCCACGAATGGCAAGGTCTTTGAGACCGCAAATGTCGAGGCCAACGCTCCCAAGACCGTAAGTTTGGTACCTGCGGGCGGGCTGACCTTCACTCAGGATGATGCCGGCAAGACGTTCACCTATAC
>CALBBA010000012.1 GCA_937926755.1 uncultured Collinsella sp. | reverse complement strand
AACCCGCGACCCCAACCTTGGCAAGGTTGTGCTCTACCAACTGAGCCATGTCCGCCTGCGAGGATTTAATATACGGGATGATCGACCCAAATGCAAGAACTATTTTCGAATAATTGAAAAAAGCTCGGGCCCCCTGGGACGGATCGATCGATTAGTGAAAAGAACGGAAGGCCCACGCCTCCGGCCACGACAGCGAGCGGGCTCCGGGTGCCCCAAGTTGCCGCGAAAGAGGAGGGAAGCGTACTTTATGTACGCGACCGACGATTGAGGGGCAAGATGGGATGCCCGGGGCTCGCGCAGCGTCAACAAAAAACGCGGTTCGTTAGAACCGCGTAAGATAGTTGGAGCGGACAACGGGGCGTCCGCGTATCCGCTTCGCGGATCCGCACCGGCTTCGGCCGCCTGCCGGCGACCTCGCCAGCTCGCTACAAACGCTCCGCGTTTGCTTTACGCTCGCTCCCTCTCGGGTTCGAGCCCAAGCTATGGATACGAAAAAGCCCGGCTACTGTCGTAGTCGGGCTATTGCGCTTGGAGCGGACAACGGGGCTCGAACCCGCGACCCCAACCTTGGCAAGGTTGTGCTCTACCAACTGAGCCATGTCCGCTTGCGGGTTATTAATTTACGCGAGTTGTCCAAAAGACGCAAGTACTTTTTTCAAAAAAGTTGTCTGCCGCATGTTCTAAGTGGCTAAACGTGCTAAAGCGATTGGCTAGGCACGCGATTCCAGCGCTCCACTAAACATCTTCACCATCTGCACGCGCGTGCCGGCGCCGTCCGTACGACGACCAACCTTCACATTATCGACGAGCATACGCATAAGCTTGATACCACGGCCGCGCTCCTCAGATGCGACCGGCTCGCTCGTTTCATCGATAGAATAGCCGGCACCTCGATCAAGCACCTCAACCACAACGCGATCGCCATAGGCCTGAACCGTCAGGATGCACCCGATACCGCCCGCATGGTCATAGGCATTACCCAGCGCCTCCCCCGACGCCAATGCAACATCGTAGCGCTCGTCACGGCGCAACGGAAGCGACTCAAGGAGTTCGGCGATGCGATGTCGGTAGTATGGAAGATTCTCGATACCCTGACGGACCTCGACGCTCTTACTCCAGCGAGGCAGCTCCCCCACCGGAATGGCGGGAATAGACTCCCGTGCCGGCCCTGCGACATGAAGGATATCGACAAGACGAGCAATCTTCAAAAAGCGAACAACTTCATCTGATGCATTGACGAGCGAAAGCAGGCCTTCTCGTCTCATGAGCTCACGAGCGTGCGTAAGCAGAAATGCCAAGCCCGTCGAATCGATAAAGCTAACAGCCTGACAGTTGAAGACGACACGACGCACGCCGCGGCCAATCAAAGCATCCAACCGACGACGCAGCGCAGGCACCGTGGCGATGTCGATATCGCCTGGTGGCGTCAAAACCGCTATGTCATTCCACTCATTCATACGACCATGGTTCCCCAAAAGAACTCGCTCGATGCATACGTATCTGCAACTGCGCAGATTTTGCCCATCAAATGCCGCGGCCTACAATCGACCTCGTAAAAACTCAAGGGAGACCAGCGCGATGTCATCGTCCAGCGCCGATTCGGTAAATCGGTCAAGCTCGCCCAAGACCTTGCCGCAAATGCCCGACACGCCCTCCCCCGAAACAGAAAGCAGAAGATCACGCAAGCGCTGCTCGCCAAAGAACGCTCCGGTGCGGTCGCGGGCCTCAATCGTTCCATCCGTATACATGAAGAGCATGTCGCCGGGGGCGAACGTAAACACGCCTGTCTCGTACACCATGCTCTCAAAGGCACCGATCACGCCCGATTGGCACCCAAGGAGCTCCACTTCTCCCCCGCAGGTCTCGCCGCCACCAAGCGGCGTCGACGACGGCCTAATGACCATAGTGGGAGGATGTCCCGCAGAGCAATAGGTAGCGCGACCCGCTTTAAGATCGATCTTGGCGATAAACGCCGTCACAAACGTCTCGACCCTCGAAAAGCCCATGAGCATGCTGTTAAGGGAGCGTGCCATGCGGGCCGGTCCAGCGCCCTCCCAGGCATAGGCCGTCAGGGCCGTCTTGACGAGCGCGGACATCGATGCGGCCTCAATGCCCTTGCCAGACACATCACCCAGAATCATGACGGCGCAGTCGTCGGGAAGACGGATGAGCGTATAGAAATCGCCGCCGACCAACGCCGAGTTCGTGGCCGACAGGTACACCGAATCGGTTGCGATACCCGGAACATCCCCCAGGGAATTTCTCATGCCGATCTGGAGGGTCTGAGCGATATGGCGCTCCTCGCGCTTTTGAGATTCGCCTTCGTAGATCAGTTCAAAGTCATGCGCCAAGTGCACCAAGTAGTCGTATTCAAGGTCATCAATCGGCTCTTGGCTACCATCACGAAGCAGCAGCGCGCGCGTCGTCGGCCTCTTCGCAACAGAAACAGGAACAATCGCGTCGTTACTGTGCTTGCCATCACCCTCAGAGCGCGGGCGCCCCGCCTCGATGCCGGTGTCGACGTAGAGACCTTGACAAGGCAGGCCATGCGCCCTAAGCCAGCCTCCCATAGGCATCGATTCGTCAACGCGCGTTATACGGACGTGTTTAAGGTCCTCGGCACTCGTGCCGCCCAAAACAGATGCCTCAAAGCCATCAGGACCAGCCCCCAGACGTGCCGCTGGCGCCATCATGGAAAAGAAAAGCTTCTCGGGATCGTCCGGCAAAGCAACGCGGCTGCCGCCTTCAAAATCTATGACGTAGGAATCCAGACTGGCGTCATACTCAACAGGACAAAAATGGCAGTTGAGCATATTGCAGATCTCGGACGATACCGCCTGGGTAGCCGCGGCGGGATCGTCTAGAAAGGTAAACAACTCATCACGCAAGACATTGAGCGAGCGGCCAAGCTCGGCCGTGCGACGAGAGCGAAGGCTCGATGCCATGCCGACCAGCTGGATAGACAGGTAATCGCAAATAACCTCGAGCACATTAACGTCATAGGCGAGCGGTGCCTGGGGGCGTTTCCAACCAACTTCCAGCACGCCAAGGATCTGCGTACCGTAAAAAACGGGAAGACAGATCTCGCTGCGGTACGGAGGCATATCCTGCACGCGCAACAGGTGCTTAGAACGATTGTCCAGGTCCATGAACATACCGGAGGCGGCCCTATCGCCCTCGAGGTCCTGTTGAATCGACAAGCGACAGGCACGCGACTCGCGAAGAACATACGTCGGAATGCCAGCGCCATACGGCAAAAACTCGGGCAGGTAGCTGTCGAGCAGCTCCTTGGAAACACCGCGAAGCTTAAAGCCGCCGCTCTCAGAAAAATAGATAGCGGCACCCGAAGCATCGAGCGTTCCTACAAGCTGGTTCAAAACGGTATCAAGCAGGCTGGGTAACTCATCGGAGCCCACAGTGCTCATAATGACCGAGAGCGTGCCAGAGAGACGCTTGTTCGCCACTCTAAGCTCCGATAACGCACGCTTGAGTTGCCGGTCGTGAGAATACTGTTCCTCAATACTGTGAAGCGCCACCAGGACACGTGGCGCGCGGCGCCCAAAGATGCGTGGAGGCGTTACGGAGCCCGCACGAACCAAGACGGGAATAAAAGAGCCGTCACTCAGTTTGAGCATCAGTTCGTTCTCGGAGCCATCAGTTTCAAATGGCAGACGATGTTCCGTCGCACGTTCAAAAGAGGACGAGTACAGGACGTCTTTAACATCTCCACCGATGACGTCGGCGCGTTCCTCGCACATCAAACCAAGTAAGCGATTATTCACATGCAGAATGGTTCCGTCGAGCTCGCAGATGATGACAGCATCGCTCGTGATCTCGACTAGTTGGGCAACGTCTGCCCACTCGTTGCGTTCAAGCGTTTCCATCGTGGACCCCACCGTCTATCGGTAACAAAAAAGCCTCCGAAGAGGCTTCTCAAATGCGATGGTGTCGGAGGCGGGACTTGAACCCGCATGACCAAAAAGCGGTCACTAGCACCTCAAGCTAGCGCGTCTGCCAATTCCGCCACTCCGACATGCTATGTTGTTGATCGCGGTTCGTTCTGTTGAACCCGCGCTTTCAACGAGGAAGATAATAACCTATGATTCGAGAACTGTGCAAGCACTTTTTTCAAAAAAGTTTACGAATCTGCAAATGCGCTGGTAGATCTATATGTCCGGCCCCGAATCGGTGTTGCCTCCCGGCGCGTCCTCGGGCATGAGCGATATTTTGCTACGCACTTCGTGCTGCAAAATATCGCTCCCCCTGCGGAATGCGCCGGGAGGCAACACCGATTCGGGGCCTGCAAATACGTAATTCAGGCACAGTTCTCAAACATGTTCTGGGGGCTGATGCAAATTTGGTGGCTCGGCTTTGCCGAGCCCTTATATAAGGAGGCCGGAGCAAAAGCTCCGGCCTCGCTCAATTTCTTATTAGATTAAGTGAGCGATCAGGAATCGCACTCCCCCCCCCTGCCGAGTTACCGCAGGGCCCGCCCTGGTGTTACTTTTCAGAACATCCCGCAGGACGGAGGAAGCCCCGCAGCGCGTAGCGCGCGGCGGGGCTTCCGACATGTCCGAGGACGTTCTGAAAAGTAACACCAGGGCGGGCCCGGACGAGAACAACCGACTACAGGTCGATGTGCGATTCCTTGATCGGGAACGGCTCCGCGAAGTGGCACGCGCAGCAGTGGCCCGGGGCAACTTCCTTAAACTCGGGAAGCTTCTCGGAGCAGATACCCTGCGCGATCGGGCAGCGCGTGTGAAAACGGCAGCCGGTCGGCGGATCAAGCGGCGAGGGCGGATCGCCAGCGAGAATGATACGCTTGCGGGTCTTCTGGATATCGGGATCGGGAACCGGCACGGCAGACAGCAGCGACTGCGTGTACGGATGGTGAGGCTCGCTGTAGAGCGTCTTCCAGTCCGAGACCTCGACCATCTTACCCAGATACATAACGGCAACGCGATCGGAGATGTGCTGCACGACGGACAGGTCGTGGGCGATAAACAGATACGCCGTGCCAAACTTGTCCTGCAGCTCCTTGAGCAGGTTCAAAACCTGGGCCTGAATGGATACATCCAGAGCGGAAACCGGCTCGTCGCAGATAATCAGCTTGGGCTTCAGCGCAAATGCGCGGGCAATGCCGACACGCTGACGCTGACCGCCGGAGAACTCATGAGGATAGCGGTTGATGTGCTCGGGGTTCAGTCCGACAACGTCGAGAAGCTCGCGGACACGCTCAATGCGCTCCTCCTTGGTTCCCACGCCGTGAATGGTCATGGGCTCGGAGACGATCTCACCAATCGTCATACGAGGGTTGAGCGAAGCATAAGGATCCTGGAAGATAAACTGCATCTCACGACGCATGTCCTTGATCTCATGCTTGCTCATCTCGGCAACATCTTTGCCCTGGAAAAACACCTTACCAGCGGTCGGCTTGGTCAAGCGCATAATAGTGCGGCCCGTCGTGGATTTACCGCAACCAGACTCGCCAACCAGACCAAAGGTCTCGCCAGGATAAATCTCAAAAGAGATGTCATTTACAGCAGAGACGACGCGCTTGGAAAAACGCTTGGCGAACATGCCGGACTCTGCAGGGAACTCCTTAGAGAGGTGCTCGACCTTCAGCAGCGGAGTGCGCGTGTTTTTGTCTGCCATTTACGCCTCGCCTCCCTTCTTGAAATCCTTGCGCGTACGGGACGTCTCAGGAGCGTTCTTGAGGAACTCGGGGTCGCCGGCGTAGTGGCACGCAGAATAGTGACCGGACTCGATGACAACACGCTCGGGGCGCTGCTTGCGGCACTTATCGGTCGCATAGGGACAACGAGGCGAGAACACACAACCCTCGGGCAGGTTCATGAGCGAAGGCGGGTTGCCGTGAATCGGCGTCAGCGGCTTCTTCTCATCGATAGCCTGCTCCGGGATGGAGCGGATAAGGCCCCAGGTGTAGGGATGGCGGCTCTCGTAGAAGATTTCCTCAGCAGTACCGAACTCGACGGGACGGCCGGCGTACATAACCATGATTTTGTCGGCCATATCGGCGACAACGCCCAGGTCATGGGTAATCATGATGATGGCGTTGCCGTTCTTCTTCTGCATTTCCTGCATAAGCTCAATAATCTGAGCCTGAATGGTAACGTCCAGGGCAGTCGTGGGTTCGTCGGCAATCAGAATATCGGGGTCGCAGGCAAGGGCCATGGCAATCATGACGCGCTGACGCATGCCACCAGAGAACTGGTGCGGATACTCATTCACGCGCTTCTCGGGCTCGGGAATGCCAACAAGGTCCAAAAGCTCGGTGGCGCGCTTGAGTGCCTCCTGCTTGGAGTAGCCACGGTGCAGACGAAGGCCCTCGCCCACCTGCTTGCCGATCTTATAGACCGGGTTCAAGGATGTCATGGGATCTTGGAAGATCATCGCGATATCGTTGCCGCGAATGTGCTGCATCTCTTCCTCGGTCATCTCGAGGATGGAGCGACCGCGATAGCGAACGTCACCGCCCTCGATCTTTCCCGGAGGCATCGAGATAAGGCCCATGATGGTCATAGCGGTCACGGACTTACCGGAGCCGGACTCACCGACGACGCCCAGGGTCTCGCCGCGATCGAGCGTGTAGGAAACACCGTCGACAGCGCGAACGACGCCATCCTCGGTGTGGAAATACATCTTAAGGTCATCGACCTCGAGCAGATGCTGGCCCTCGGGAACCGGCTGGTCCTTCAGGTCCACATAGTTCTTGTTCTTCTTCATCCTTATGCGTCCTTCATCTTGACGTCGAGGGCGTCGCGCAGACCGTCACCCAGCAGGGTGAAGGCGAGCACCGTCGTAAGAATTGCCAGACCGGGCATGATCATCATCCAGGGGGCGGTCATCAGATATTGCTGACCGTCCTGAATCATCGAGCCCCAAGAAGGCGTAGGCGGAATAACGCCCATTCCAAGGTAGGACAGAGCGGACTCGGTCAGAATGGCACCACCGATGTTCATGGTCGCGTAGACCACGATGGAGGCAACGGAGTTCGGGAAGATGTGACGCATGACGATACGGGCGTCCGATGCGCCCATCGCGCGCGCAGCGTCAACATAGTCGTTTTCCTTGACCGTCAAAATTGCAGAGCGGAAGACACGCGCAATCGAAGGCCACCCGAGAATACCGATGGCGATAAAGACGTTCTGAAGGCCACGGCCGATGACGGCGATCATGGCGACGACGAACAGCACGTACGGGAACGCCAGGAAGATGTCCGCACAGCGCATGATGATCGTATCCCAGACGCCGCCGTAGAAACCAGCGAGGGCGCCCATGATTAGACCGATGACCGTCGAGATGGCAGTCGCCATGATACCGACGGAAAGCGAGACGCGGGCACCGTAGATAACACGGACCAAAATGTCGCGACCAAGAGCGTCGGTGCCAAACGGATGCTCGGCACACGGAGCCATAAGCGCGGTCTTTGCCATGGTGGTCGAGTCGGAGGCAGTCGGAGAACCGAGCCAAGGCTGGGCCCACAGATCGGCAGTCAGCGCAATGAGAACGACGATGACGATCCAGCAGACGCCGATGACGGCGAGCTTGTTCTTACGAAGACGCTTGAAAGCGTCACCCCACAGCGTGCGGGACTTAGCGGGAGCAGACGCGGCCTCGGTGGCGGTAGCCTGCTCCTGAGACTGAGAATCAGTTTCCTGCATGAGACGTACCTCCCTTAGGCCTTATCCGACGGACCGCCAAGGCGGATGCGCGGGTCGAGGAATGCATAGCTGATGTCGACGAGCAGGTTAATCACCATAACGACGACGACGATGAGCGTAACGCCGCCCATCACGACGGGCCAGTCGCGCATGCTGATGGCGCGGTAGACCTCAAAACCGATGCCGGGCCAGTTAAAGACCGTCTCGGTCAGGATGGCGCCCGAAAGCATGGCGCCAAAGTCGACACCAATATAGGTAACGACCGGGATGAGTGCATTCTTAAGCGCATGCTTGATGATGATCGCGCGATTGGAGAGTCCCTTGGCCTTTGCCGTACGGATGTAATCCTGGTTCATGACGTCGAGCAGCTGCGAGCGCATAATGCGGGCGGCATAGGCGGTCGAAACCGAAGCCAGCGTAATGGTCGGAAGCACATAGTGCATCCAATCCTGATACTGAGAGCTGGCACCGCCGGCACCCGAGATCGGCATGGAGAATGCACCGCCCGTGGCGTCCTTGAGAACGACGCCAAAGAACAGCTGCAGCAACATACCGAGCCAGAAGGCCGGGACGGCAACGAGGATCGACGTAGTGAGCGTTACCAAAATATCCCAGAAGGAATAACGCTTTACCGCCGAAATGATACCCGCACCGATACCCATGATTGCCTCAAGTACGATGGCGCACGCGGCAAGTTTGATCGTATACGGATACTTCTGGGCGAAGATTTCCGTAACCGGCAGCTTGCGCTGATACGAATTGCCCAGATCGCCATGAAGCAGGCCGTTCATGTAATACAAGTAACGGTCCACGAGCGACGTTTGAACGGGATCGCCGTTCTCGTTAAGGATCGCGTTGCCGTCCTCGTCCGACTGGACCAGGTGATAGCGAACGCGAAGCTGAAGCTCCACCTCGGGGGACAGAGCCTTGTCTCCACCGATCAGCTTGATCGGATCTCCCGGCACGATATTCTGGAGGGCGAACAGAATCAGCGTAACGCCCAAAAATACCGGGATGAACTGAAGCACACGTTTAACGATGTACTTACCCATACCACTCCCCTATCTAGGGATTAACCTAAATGGGATGCCGATCGCCAGACCGGCATCCCAAAATTACCACAAGCCAGTCTACCCTAGGTTAGGGAGAACTGTATGTTTCCCATGAGGTCTACGTAAATACTTGACCCTCACGGAAGCTGCAAACTCTTAGGCGAGCTCAGCGGTACCCAGATCGGCGTGCTTCTGCGGATCGACATAGAGGTGCTTGATGCGATCGGAGCCGGCGATGGTGTGCGTGTAGAACATCACCGGGATGACCGGGCAGTCGGCAGCGACCATTGCATCGGCCTCCTGCATCTTAGCGACGCGCTCTTCGTCGTCAACCGTGGTACGGGCCTCATCGACCTTGGCGTCGAACTCGGGGTTGTTGTAACCGGAGCGGTTGTCGCCACCGAGGGAATCAGAGTGGAACAGCGGATACAGGAAGTTGTCCATAATCGGGTAGTCGGCAATCCAACCCAGACGACCGAACTGATAGTTAAAGTTCTGGTACTGCTCGAGCAAGGCAGACCACTCAGGGGTATCGGAGACAGCGGTAACGCCAACCTTGGCGAGGTCACCGATGATGGACTCCATGATCTCCTTGTGACCGCCGTCCTGGTTGTAGGAAAGGGTCACGCTAATGCCACGATCCCCGTTAGCGCCAGCGGGAGCAACCTTGTCGAGGTACTCGTTAGCCTTGTCGACATCGTAGGCGCAGAACTCCCATGCGCCCTCCTTGTAGCCATCGATGCCCGGAGGAACAATGCCGTCGGCAGGGGTACGGGTACCCTTGAAGATGGTCTTGCAGATGGCCTCACGGTTGATAGCCAAGGAGATGCCCCTGCGCAGGTCAGCGTTGTTGAACGGCTCGGCCGTGGTGTTGCAGGTCAGATAGTACGTGGAAGGCTCGGCGCCGAGCAGCATGCGCTCGCCGTCACCCATGGTGTAGCCGTCCTTGGACACGCCGCGATCCTTCTTGGCGGCATCGATCTGAGCAACGGGAACGTCGCAGACATCGAGGTTACCGGCCTGGAACTCCTTGTAAGCAGTCTCCATGTCCTTGATGACCTGGAAGTGGATGCCATCGATCTTGGCCTTGTCGCCATAGTAATCGTCGAACTTCTTGAGGTTGATCTCCTGACCATCCTCCCACTTGCCGTCCATCATGAACGGGCCGTTACCGACCGGTGCAAGATAGAAGCTCTTGACATCGGACTCGGCGCACTCGGGAACCGGGGCCAGAGCCGGGTGAGAGGCGACGAAGGGGAAGTCGGCGTAAGCGGAAGACAGCTTGACGACGAGGGTCTCATCGTCGGGGCAAGTAACACCGCTGAGCTCGGTAGCGTTACCGGCAAGCAGGTCGTCATAGCCCTCGACCATAGAAAGGTGATAGGAGACCTCGGAAGGGCCGTACTCGGTAGCGATGGCCGACTTGGTGTTGACCAGACGCTCCCAACCGAGCTTGAAGGACTTGGAGGTAACGTCGTCACCGTTGTGGAACTTGGCCTTCTTGATCTTGAAGGTGAACTCGGTGGCGTCGTCGTTGGCCTCAAAGGACTCGCAAGCCAGCGGAACGATCTCGCCCTTCTCGGCGTCATAAGAGGTCAGAGCATCAAAGAGCTGGTACTCGACCTGAGTGCCCTGGTCCTCCTGGACGTTATAGGGGTCGATGCAGACCGGGTTGTTGATGTAGAAGTTCAGCGTCGAACCGGACTCAGAACCGGAAGCGTCGCCGCCCTTCTTGCCGCATGCGGCAAGAAAAGCCATGGAGCTCGCAGCAAGGGTACCGCCGACAAAGGCGCGACGACCCATAACGAGCTGGTGGAACATAGAATCAGCCATGCAATCCTCCTTATGAGATAGGACAAAGTAAGTTCGGTCGGGCAACGTCAAGACAGCCCAATCGAACCATTCAAACGCGGTCCGCTGTTATGGCTGGTTATGCAATGCGGGCCAACGTTTCGCAATACAGTAGCGCATTTTATGCACGATTTGGGGCTAATTCCGGTTAACGGTCGAGAATTTCTTTAGTTGGGCGAAGTATGTGGGGATATTTTGACTCTGTTACAAATATGTAAACAAAAAGGGTCCCGCACATGCGAGACCCATTGCAAACGTATATACGCCGATGCTTAGTAGCCCACGATGCCCTGCGGGAAGAAGAACATGCACAGCACGACGCACACGGCAAACACGACAGCCATGATAACGGTCAGGCGGTCAAGGTTCTGCTCCATAACGCCTGTGGCTGAGCTGGAGTTATACAGCGAGCTGGCAATCATATCCGAAACGCCGGTACCCTTACCGGAATGCATCAGGACGAGAATCGTCAGCGCCACGGCAGAAACAGCCCAAACGACAAACAGAAGAATCTGGAACGGACCCATAGATAAGCTCCTTAATAGAACAATTCAAACTCCAGTACTGTACCACAATCCCCCGTTCTCCCCTACCTGCCACTCGGGGACGGGGCGGAAATGGCAGAAATACCAAAAAGGGGATTGTCCGATTGTGGACAACCCCCTTGCTAGAAAACGGTATTTGTTTTCTCTTAGGCCTCGGTGGCGAGCACGCGGCCCGTCATCTCGGCGGAAGGCTCCAGACCAGCCATGGTGAGCATAGTCGGGGCGATATCGGAAAGACGACCGTCCTCGATACCGGTGAGCTGGGCCTTCTCATCAACGATGATGAACGGCACGCGGTTGGTGGTGTGCGCCGTAAACGGATGCTTGGAACCGTCGGAAGCAACGTCAAACATGTGATCGGCGTTGCCGTGATCGGCGGTAATCAGTGCAAAGCCGCCCTTGGCGAGAATCGCCGGGACAACCTTGGACAGGGCATCGTCAACAGCCTCAACGGCCTTAACGGCAGCGTCGAAGACACCGGTGTGACCAACCATGTCGCAGTTCGCGAAGTTCACGATGTAGAAATCAGCGCGATCATCGTTGATGGCGGCGACAAGCTTCTCGGTAACCTCGGGAGCGCTCATCTCGGGCTGCAAATCGTAGGTAGCGACCTTGGGGGAAGCGACGAGCACACGCTCCTCGCCCTCCTTGGGCTCCTCGATGCCACCGTTGAGGAAGAACGTCACGTGGGCGTACTTCTCGGTCTCGGCGGTGTGCAGCTGCTTCAGGCCATTGGCGGCGATAACGTCGGCCAGGACGTTCTCGGGGAACGTCTTGGGGAAGGCGACCTCGACGTCAAACGTCGGATCGTACTCGGTCATCGTCACAAAGTGCGAGAGCTTGATCTGCTCGCGCTCAAAGCCGTCGAACTCCTTGTCCGTGAACACGCGGGTCATCTGACGTGCGCGGTCGGGACGGAAGTTGAAGAAAATAGCCGCGTCGCCCTCGTGGATGCCCTCGTTGTGGGCAGCGAAGGGCTCGACGAACTCGTCGCCGCGCGGGTCCTTCTCGTAGTAGGCCTTGATACCGGCAACGGGGTCGGTATCAGCATCGGACGCGTTGACCATGACGTCGTAGGCGCGCTGGATGCGCTCCCAACGGTTGTCGCGGTCCATCGCCCAATAACGGCCCGAGACGGTGGCAACGCGAGCGTCGCAACCGGTCTCCTCGGAAATCTTGGCCAGGAAGGCGCAGAACTCACTCATGTAACCGGCACCGGACTGCGGGTCAACGTCGCGGCCATCCATGAAGGCGTGGACGCGAACGGTCTTGACACCATGCTCGGCAGCCATCTTGACCAGAGCCTCGACGTGGTTCATGTGGGAGTGAACGCCGCCAGGGCTCATAAGGCCCATGAGGTGGAGAGTCTTGCCGTCAGCCTTGACATCGTCCATGGCCTTGACGAAAACCTCGTTCTTGGCGATGGAGCCGTCCTTGATGGCATTGTTGATGCGCGAAAGCTCCTGGAACACGATGCGACCGGCACCGATGTTGAGGTGACCCACCTCGGAGTTGCCCATCTGGCCGTCGGGAAGGCCCACGTCCTCGCCCGAAGCACCGAGCGTGGTGTGAGGATACTTCTCGTACAGGCCATCAAGGAAGGGCGTCTTGGCAGCGGCGACGGCGTTCTCGCCATCAGCCGGAGCCAGGCCGCAGCCGTCCATGATAATCAGGAGCGCAGGAAGATGACGTTGTGCCATATGTCCTACTCGCCTGCCTTGACGACCATAGAGGCGAAGTCGGCAGCCTTGAGCGAAGCGCCGCCCACGAGGGCGCCGTCAACGTCGGGCTTGGCGACGAGCTCGGCGATGTTACCGGGCTTGGCGGAACCACCGTAGAGAACGCGGATGCCGTTGGCGAGCTCCTCGCCGAACATCTCCTTGAGGGTCTCACGGATAGCGCCGCAGACCTCCTGAGCGTCCTCGGCGGTAGCGGTCTTGCCGGTGCCGATAGCCCAGATGGGCTCGTAGGCGACGACGACCTGCTTGGGGCAGGTGATCTCAAGACCAGCAAGGCCAGCCTTGACCTGGTTCACGACGTGCTCGACATAGGTGCCAGCCTCGCGGACCTCGAGGGACTCGCCGCAGCAGAAGACGGGAACAAGACCGGCGGCAACGAGGGCCTTGGCCTTCTTGTTCTGATCCTCGTCGGTCTCGTGGAAGTAGTCGCGACGCTCGGAGTGACCGATGATGCAGTAGGTGCAGCCAGCGGACTTGAGCATGTCGCAAGAGGACTCACCGGTGAAGGCACCCTTGGCCTCCCAGTACACGTTCTGAGCACCGAGGGCGATGGGGGCAGCCTGAATACGGTCATGAACCGTGGTGATGTCAATGGTCGGAGGGCAGACGAGCACCTCGACGCCAGCCGGAACCTCGGGCAGAGCCTGAGCCAGCTCGTCGGCGAGCTTGGCGGCCTCGGCGACGTCGTTGTTCATCTTCCAGTTACCAGCGATAAGAAGGGTGCGATTAGGCATCGAGAAGCGCCTCCACTCCGGGCAGGGCCTTACCCTCGACGAGCTCCATGGAAGCGCCACCACCGGTGGAGATCCAGCTCATCTTGTCGGCCAGGTTGAACTTGTTGACAGCTGCGACAGAGTCGCCACCGCCGATGATCGAGGTGCAGTCGGCCTCGGCGACGGCCTCGGCGATAGCCTGGGTGCCGTGAGCGAAGTTGTCGAACTCGAAGACGCCCATGGGGCCGTTCCAGAACACGGTCTTGGCGCCCTTGACAGCCTCGGCGTAGAGCTCCTCGGTCTTGGGGCCGATGTCCATGCCCTCACGATCGTCGGGGATAGCGTCGGAAGCGACAACCTCGGGGACAGCGTCCTCGCCAAAGTGATCGGCAACGCGGTTGTCGATGGGGAGCAGGATCTTGACGCCCTTCTCCTCGGCCTTCTTGAGCATCTCGCCGGCGCGCTCGACCCAGTCCTCTTCCTTGAGGGACTGACCGACGGTCAGACCCTGAGCCAGGAAGAAGGTGTAGGCCATGCCGCCACCGATGATCAGGGTATCAGCGGAGTCGATGAGGTGATCGAGAACGCCGATCTTGGAGGAAACCTTGGAACCGCCGACGATAGCGACGAAGGGGCGCTCGGGCTCGGCGAAGATGCCGGTCAGCGTGTCGACCTCCTTCTCGAGCAGGAAGCCGGCGACGGCAGGCAGGTAAGCGGCGGGGCCCACGACGGAACCCTGGGCGCGGTGAGCGGTGCCGAAAGCATCGAGAACGAAGACGTCACCATAGGAAGCGAGCTTCTTGGCGATCTCGGGATCGTTCTTCTTCTCACGCTTGTCAAAACGGACGTTCTCGAGAACGAGGACCTTGCCCGGCTCGACGGCGGCAACAGCCTCAGCAGCCTTCTCGCCGTAGGTGTCGGCGACAAAGGCAACATCGAGACCAGAGAGCTCAGCGAGCTTCTTGGCGACGGGCTCGAGGGACAGCTCGGGCTGGAAGCCGGTGCCATCGGGACGGCCGAGGTGGCTCATGAGGATGACGCGAGCGTTGTGCTCAACGAGGTAGTTGATGGTGGGCAGGGCAGCCTTGATGCGGGTGGTATCGCCAACGACGCCATCCTTGATAGGCACGTTAAAGTCAACGCGGACGAGAACGCGCTTGCCGTCGACATCGATGTCGCGGACGGTCTTCTTGGTAAAGGCCATGTTTGCTTCTACCTTTCGTACGTGTCTGCCTCCCATTACGGCAGACGATTTCCTATAAAAAGGGCGCGACCCTAGGGTGTAAGCCCTATGAGGCCGCGCCCTTCTTTAGACGCTCAACGAGCTATTCGCTAAAAGCTAAATTAAGCAACGAACTTCTCGAAGTACTTGATGGTGCGGACCATCTGAGAGGTGTAGGAGTTCTCGTTGTCGTACCAAGAGGTGACCTGAACGAGGGTCTGGCCGTTGCCGAGGTCAGAGCACATGGTCTGAGTGGCGTCGAAGATGGAGCCGTGGGTCTCGCCGATGATGTCGGTGGAGACGATGTCGTCCTCGTTGTAACCGAAGGTCTCGGAGATGGTGGAAGCGTAGGCCTTCATAGCGGCGTTGACCTCGTCGACGGTGACCTTCTTGTCAACGACAGCGTAGAGGTTGGTGATGGAGCCGGTCGGCGTCGGGACGCGCTGGGCGGCACCGATGAGCTTACCGTTGAGCTCGGGGAGAACCAGGCCGATAGCCTTGGCAGCACCGGTGGTGTTGGGGACGATGTTGACGGCGCAGGCGCGGCTACGACGCTTGTTGCCCTTGCGCTGCGGGCCGTCGAGCGGCATCTGGTCGCCGGTCCAGGCGTGAATGGTGGTCATGATGCCGGACACGATGGGAGCGAAGTCGTTCAGACCCTTGGCCATCGGGGCGAGGCAGTTGGTGGTGCAGGAAGCAGCGGAGATGATGTTGTCCTCAGCGGTCAGCGTCTCGTGGTTGACGTTGTACACGATGGTGGGCAGATCGCTGCCGGCCGGAGCGGAGATGACGACCTTCTTGGCGCCAGCGTTGATGTGGGCCTGAGCCTTAGCCTTGCTGGTGTAGAAGCCGGTGCACTCGAGAACGACGTCGACGTCGAGGTCGCCCCAAGGCAGGTTGTTGGCGTCGGCCTCCTTGTAGATCTTGATCTCCTTGCCGTCAACGGTGATGGAATCCTCGCCAGCAACGACCTCGTGATCGCGAGCGTAGTTGCCCTGCGTGGAGTCGTACTTCAGCAGGTAAGCGAGCATATCGGGAGAGGTGAGGTCGTTGATAGCGACAATCTCGGAGCCCTCATGACCGAACATCTGACGGAAAGCCAGACGACCGATGCGACCGAAGCCGTTAATAGCAACCTTTACTGCCATTGTGTCTCCTTTCGTAAGGCCCCCGCAAGCTACAGCGCCCGCCGTTGAGGCCCACAAACTAACCACTCGCCTAATATACCTTTTTTTTGACTTGAATTTCACGAGAATGCTCGAAATTGAAAATCAAATTTACGTTAAAACGTTTTAAAGAATAAAATAGCAGCTAAATCCGTATATAAGTCGATACTTTAAACTACCCGTTTGCTTCAATGAGCTTTTCAAGCCTCAAAACTCGATGGTAGAGGGCCGACTTCGACAAGGGAGGGTCAGCCATCTCCCCTAAATCACGCAGCGACAGATCGGGATAGCGCTCGCGCAGGTCGCAAAAGACCGCCAAGGCATCCGGAAGCGCATCGCGAAGGCCGCGCTGCTCGAGCTCATCGATAAGCGCAAGCTGATGTTGGGCAGCACCGGCGCTTCTGGTCTGGTTGGCGAGCTCGGCGTTCACGCGACGGTTCACATCGTTCTTAACCAACTTGACCGCGCGCGCCTCCTCAATCTCGGCAACGCTGCGCTTGGCACCAATCAGCTTTAATAGATGCTCGATTTCCTCGGCGCTCTTAATGTACACGGCATATGACCCCCGCCGCGCATTAACACGAGCATGGACCCCAATCTGCCCCAACAGGTCGCAAAGCCCCTTGGCATATTGCTCGCCCTGCACCGCGATCTCCAAATGAAAATCGCCGCGTGGATCGGCCACGAAGCCGCCCGCGATGAGCGCGCCGCGGATGTAGGCAAGCCTGCAGCAGGGACGGGCAACGATGTGTCGGGGAACACCAGCAACGAGCCCTCCCCTGCGGTCTAGAATGCCCAGCAGCACCAGAGCCTTGTCCAGGTCGGGTTGATCGGGCAGGGTAATGAGATAGTTACGGACCTTATGCAAGACCGATTTACGAACGGTGAATTCCGTTTTGAGCTTAAGAATGCGATGCGTCAGCGTGATCATCGTGCGCGCGACGGCTCCCGTCTCGGTCGCGACCGTCAAACGATACCGCCCGGAGCCGGCCAACGAAAGCGTACCGCTCACACGCGTCAGGGCGGCAAGCGTCGACAAATCGCAGTATTCACATTCGGGTTCGCAGCGCGCAAGCTCGTCGCGCACCTCAGCGGTAAACGACATGCAGGCCTATGCCTTCGTGTTGGCGCGCGACAGGTCGCGGTGGGAGATGCTCACGTGATACTGGGCGCCTTCCAGGTAACGGGCCGTGGCCTCGGCAATGGCGACGCTACGGTGCTGTCCGCCCGTGCAGCCGATGGCGATAGAAAGCTGCGGCTTACCCTCCGCGATATAGCCCGGCATCACCGTATCGAGCAACTGCGTCCAGGCCTTCCAGAACTCCTGGGTCTTGGGATGGTCCAGAACAAAGTCGGAGACTTTCTTATCGAGACCGGTCATGGTACGCATCTCGGGATCGTAAAACGGATTGGGCAGGAAGCGAACGTCGATCATAATGTCCGCCTCGACGGGCATACCGTGCTTAAAGCCAAACGAGAACACGTGAACGTCCATGAGCTGCTGGTCGGACAACTCGGAGAACGCCATGCGCAATTTGTTGCGCAGGGCAGAGGTGCGCAGGCGGCTCGTGTCGATAATCATATCGGCTCGATCGCGCACGCCCTGCAGCTGAAGGCGCTCGCGCTGAATGGCATCGGCCGTAGTCTCCCCCGGCTTGGCAATGGGATGACGGCGGCGATTTTCGCTGTAGCGACGAATCAGCACCTCGTCAGAAGCCTCCAGGAACACGATGTCGCAGCTCATCTCGCGCTCTTCGAGCGCGGCGACCGCATCGAGCAACTCGTCAAACAGTCCCTGGCTACGCAAATCGCAGGTGACGGCGAGATGCCTGCCCACGCCCGTATTGATGCCGACGAGCTCGGCAAGCTGGGCGATGAGACGCGGAGGTAGGTTATCAATGCAAAAATAGCCCATGTCCTCGAACACGTGCATGGCCTGTGTGCGGCCCGATCCGGACATTCCGGTGATGATGACGATATCGGGGATGCGCTCCGAGCGCTCCGCCGCATCCATGGCATCTCCCTTTTGCATGTGCTGCCTCCCAAAAACAAGCGCGGGACCCAGCAACCCGGATCCCGCGCGGTCAATTGCCTATATTGAGTATACCGCCCCGAGCGGATACGAGGCCTGTCTTACGCCTCAAGCGCAGCCTTGAACCAACTCGTAATACTCGTGGGGTGCGTGATGGCGGTGCCGACGACAACGGCCCAGGCGCCAGCATCGATCGCAGCGCGAGCCTCCTCGGGCGTGTGCACGCGGCCCTCGCAGATGATGGGAAGACCGGGGAATTCCTCGGTCGCCTGACGCAGGAGTGGCAGGTCGGGGCCATCGGCCATGGTGCAGTCGATGGCGGCGACGCCGTGAGAAAGCGTGGTGGATACCAGGTCAAAGCCCATATCAACCGCACGGCGAATGTCCTCGATGGTGGCACAATCCGCCATCAGGAGCACGCCCTCCTCGTGCAGCGGGCGGAAGGTATCCTCGACGGTCTTGCCATCGGGACGCGGACGATCGGTGGCGTCGATCGCCACGATATCGGCACCGGCAGCAACGCAGGCGCGAGCGTGACGCAGCGTCGGCGTGATGTAAACGCCCTCGTGTCCATCCTTCCACAGGCCGATGACGGGAACCTCACAGCGACCCTTAATAGCGGCAATGTCGGCAAGGCCCTGACAGCGAATGGCGGCGGCGCCGCCAAGCTCGCAAGCGCGAGACATTTGAGCCATGGTCTCGGGCGTACGAAGCGGCTCGCCCATATACGCCTGAACGCTCACGACGAGCTTGCCCTTCAGGGACTGGATCAAAGAATCAACGGTCATGTTCGACTCAACCTTTCTCAAAACAGCCTTCTGAGACGCCGCACCTTGACGTTCAAACCGTCGCTCGCGTACCGAAGTACGCTTCGCTCCTCTTTCACGTCAATCTGCGGCACCTCAGAAGGCACACTTGGTAGTTATGTTTACTTCAACGAAGCAAGAAGATGCTCGGCGGCACCGATGAGCGGAGCATCGCCCTCCAGAGAACCGATGAGGATCGGCGTGTCCTGAAGCGGATCGAGCGCCTGGCTGGCATAGCCCTCGTGCACCGAATCCTTCCACGTCTGCGAACGCCAATCGGGACCTTGGTGAATCACGCCGCCCGAAAGCACGATGACCTCAGGGTCCAGGATGTTAGCGAGCGAGCCCAAGCTGGCACCCAGCGCAAAGCCGGCATCATGGATGACCTCGGTCGCCTTTGCGTCGCCTGCACGGCACAGGTCGTTCACATCGCGACCGACCGAAGGACGGCTGGGGTCGACGCGGCCAAAGCGCTCATCGTACATACGACCAATGGAAGTGCCCGAAGCAACCGACTCCAGATGGCCGGAACGCCCGCAGGCGCAGGGAATGCCGGCGGCAGCCGAGCACTCGATGTGGCCCATATGGCCAGCAGCACCATGGAAGCCCTGCATCACGCGGCCGTTCTCGACATATGCGCCGCCGATACCCGTACCGATGCCAAGACACAAGACGGAGAACTTGCCCTTGCCGACACCCCAGTGGGCCTCGCCCAGAGCATGAGCCTGCACGTCGCCCACAACGGCAACGGGAAGACCAAGGTCCTCGCGCAGACGCGGCCCCAACTGAACGCCGGACCAGCCGGGCATGATCTCATTGGCATACGCAATGGCGCCCGTCTTGGGATCGACGACGCCGGCGGCACCGATACCGACGCCAAGGACCTCGACATCGGGATTCGCCTCAAGAGCGGCCTTGATAGACGCCTCGATACGCTGGAAGACGGCCTCGCCGCCCTCTTGGGCCTCTGTGGGAACCTCGGCCTCAAAAACGGGATGGGGCACACTACCGTCAGCCGGGTACTCCATGATGGCAGTCGCAATTTTAGTTCCGCCGATATCGACAGAGCAGACGTACTTGTTCTCCATGTCGCTCTCCTTAGGAGATAAAAACAACTACAGGAAATGAAGGCTGCGTTATCGCCGCAGCTTGGTAAAGGTTTCCCGGGTGTCCGAGGTTGGGGTGAAAGCGGTCGGGCGTTGACCTAATGGGTCACGCTCGACCGCTTGAGCCCCAAGATCGGGTGCCCGGGGAAGCTTTACAGGAGACCGTTGTCCTGGAGGACCTTCTTAATCGCCTCGACGTTCTCGCCGGTCATGGCCTTCACCGGGCGCGGCATGGTCGGGCTGTCGAAGATGCCCATGAGGTTCATAGCGGTCTTGAAGGCGCCGACGCCACCGGCATAGCCCTGGACGCCCGAGGTGACATCCCAGATGTGGGAGATCTCGTTGAGGCGATCCTGCTCGGCCTTGACGGTAGCCCAGTCACCGGCCTGAGCGGCCTTCCACTGGCGCACGTAGCCCTCGGGCTCAACGTTGGCAAGGCCCGGGACAGAACCGTCGGCGCCACCGAGGTAAGCGCCGTCGACGACAACCTCGTGACCGGTGAGGATACTCATCGGATGGCCGTTCTTCTCGTTCTCCTGAACGAGGTAGCGGAACGAGATGTCATCACCCGAGGAATCCTTGACGCCAGCAAGGACGCCCTCGGCGCCGAGCTTGGCAAGGAGCTTCCAGGGGAGCTTGGTGTGAACGCAGACGGGAATGTCATAGGCAAAGATGGGCAGGTCGAGCTCCTCGTGCAGGATGCGGAAGTGCTCCTCGACCTCGGTCATGCCCTGCAGGGCATAGAACGGGCAGGTGGCGACAAGCGCATCGGCGCCCAGCTCCTGAGCGACCTTACCGTGCTCGATCATGCGCTCGGTCTCGGTATCGATGATGCCGACCAGAACAGGCACGCGGTGATCGACGATGCGCACGGCCTCGGCGATAATCTGGCGACGGCGCTCGTCGGTGGAGAAGACGACCTCGCCCGAGGATCCCAGGAAGAACAGGCCATCGACGCCGGCATCGATCATGCGGTTGATGCTGCGCTCAAAGGAGGCAACATCGAGCTGGTGATCTTCGGTATCGGGAACAACGACGGGAGGGATAACGCCGGTGAATTTCTGAGTTGCCACAAGAATCTCCTTAGTTGTCTGGCGGGCGGCCCTATGCCACCCACTCTTGTTGGCAGTGTCCAGGCCGTCTAGGCCAAAGAACACGAGTAGAACGTTTGGTTAAAAAAGTCGACGACTTCGTTTTCGAACGCATTGATGCGCTCGTGAGCGTATTTTGCATAGATGATATGCCTCCGGTCACACTCAAGACCGTTGAATACGGCAAACTGATCCTTGGGATCGCTCACGGTATCCATAAGCGATGTGCCCATGAGCACCGATCCGCGCACCCGAGACGACAGCGCCTCGAGGCCGCCAGGAAGCGGATTGGCAACCGCCGTGCAGGCGAGGCCCCGCTCGTCCAGAGCAGAAACCGCCAGCGCGACTCCGCCGCCAAGCCCCTCGCCCCATGCAAAGATGCGGTCGGGGTCCATGCCATCAAGATTGCGCGCCACCTTCGCCAACGCGCAACCCCAACGGACGCGCTCGACAAAAGCGGACGAAGAAATCCCCCGCTGCAGGTCGTCCGCACCAGCAACATCGTCATCCAGCGCGAGGACGGCATACCCCATGGCGGCAAATCTCGTCATGTGATGCCAGCCGCGCACAGGCCGATCGATGTCGTGGAACATCAGGCACAGCGGCACGCGCTCAGATACTCGGGCACGACCGACAGGCTCGATCAAACGAGCGTGAATCGCATCGTCACCGAGCTCAAAGGAGACCTCCGAGTAACGGGCGCAGGGGTTAACAAAGTCAATCGCCGTAATGGCCAGGCCTTGAATCTCAAGATTCGAAGCGCATGTCTCTAAATCAGAAACATCTGCTTGGACATCACCGCGCCAGTCCCGATATTCTGCGAGCCTTGACGAAACCGTTCCAGGAATTCCCACGAGCCCGGGGACAATCAGCTCGTCAACATTGCTCTCGCACTTAGACATGAGCCTCCCCTCCCTTGCAGAAAAACGGAATGATCAAATCGTCAAAATCCTGAATCTCCTCGTGGCCAAAGCCTTCAAAGAACTCATGACGCTTTTCGCAGGTCAGGTTGTTATAGACCGCAAACTGCGTCGCTGGCGGACAGACGATATCGGCTGGGCCACTACCGAACAACGCGGGGGCTTTGAACAAAGGGGCGGAGTTCTTGGGAACGAAGTACGCCAGCTTGGCATAGGCTTCGTCAATACGAGTCGAGTCCTCATCAAACCAGCGAGACCAATAGCGCAGGCCTTCGTAGGCAATGTCGTCGGCATCCAAATCCCAGACCAGGCGGAAATCCGACAGGAAGGGATAGAGGATGGCGGCACGATTGATAAGCTCGCTATTAAGCGCACAGGTCGCAATACCCAAACCGCCGCCCTGCGACGCGCCGTTCACAAACACACGGGCAAGATCGATGCCCTCGAGCTCACGAACAATACGGCACAGGATTCGAATATCTTGGTGTAAGCGGACATAGTAGAGGTTGGCCGGGTCGCCGTCGATGCCGGCGACGATATGCCCGGCAACCGTTGTGCCCTCAAATCCACCAATGTCCTCGGAGGGACCTCCTTGACCGGGGCAGTCGAGGGCGATGAGTGCCATGCCCATGCCCGCAAACGACGCCTGCTCAAACCAGCTGCGGCTTGCACCCGGATATCCATGGAACTGAAGTACCAATGGCACGGGCTCGTCCGAGACGGGTTTAAGGTACTTGGCATGCAGGCGAGCGCCACACATGCCGGTATACCAGAGGTCGAAAAGCTGGCAGGTCGCGGCATCGGCGACCGATGCCGCCTCGATCGCATAGTCAAGCCCGACGGCGTCGGCCTCGGCCATGCGATCCTTCCAAAAGAGATCGAAATCTGATGGACGGGGCATGGCGCCTCGATATTCACCAAATTGATGTTGTAGCTCCTGAGCACTTGGCATGGCTCGTGAACCCAACCTTTCGAAATCGCAACGGAGGTGCGCCCGGCAAGGGAACCGGGCGCACGGGAGGGAAAGCGAGGTTACTCGCCGAGCTTGGGATGCAGCAGCGACGGCGCAGCGCCGAGCAGCATCTTGGTGTAGGGGTCCTGGGGGTGCTGGAAGACCTGCTTGGCCTCGCCCTGCTCGACGATCTTGCCGCCATTCATAACGATGATGTCGTCAGAGATATAGCGGACCGTCTGGATGTCATGGCTGATGAACACCATGGCCAGGCCGAGCTCCTTCTTAAGGTCGGTCAACAGGTTCAGAATCTGCGCGCGGACCGAAACGTCCAGAGCCGAGGTGGGCTCGTCGGCGATGATGGCATCGGGGTTCAGCGACAGGGCACGGGCAATTGCGACGCGCTGACGCTGGCCGCCCGAAAGCTGGCCGGGAAGAACCTCGGCAGCGGAGCTGGGCAGACCGGTGAGCTCCAAGAGTTCCTTGACGCGCTTCTCCTGCTCGGCCTCGGTACCCAGGTTGTGGACGCGCATGGGGTCGAGCAGCTGCTCGCGAACGACCATGCGGGGGTTGAGCGCCGTGGCCGGGTTCTGGAACACGACCGAGATGACGCGACCCATGTGGCGACGGTCCTCGGCGGTACGTTTGGTAACGTCCTTGCCCTTAAAGTAGACCTTGCCGCTCGTGGGGGCCTGCAGGCCGCACATGACGTTAGCGGTGGTGGACTTACCGCAACCGGACTCGCCGACGATGCCGATCGTCTGACCGGGCATGAGCTTAATCGTTACACCCTGGACGGCGTGAACCAGGTTGGGGTGCAGAATCGAGCCGGTACGGGTCCTAAAGGTGACGTGGACGTCATCAAGGAAGATGATCGGCTCGACGCCGTTGACTGCGGTATCGCTCATCTACATCACCTCCGCGTGAGGGGTCAAACCATTTGCCTTGAGCACCTCGTCGGGGAGCTCGGAATAGAAGTGCTCGGTGCCGGGCACGCGCTTGAAGACCGGACGGGTATCCAGGCCAATACGCGGATGGCTCGAGCGGGGTGCGAAGCGATCGCCCTTGGGGAAATCGCGCGGGCTGGGAACGGCGCCGGGGACCTGGTGCAGACGGCCCGAGCCGCTCTCGATGGACAGAACGGAGCCCAGAAGACCGCGGGTGTACTCGTGGATCGGGTTGGTGAGCAGCTCCTTGGTGGGTGCCTGCTCGATAACCTGGCCAGCGTACATAACCGTGATGTTATGGGCAACCTCGGCGACCAGAGCCAGGTCATGCGAAACAAAGATCATGGCAAAGCCGAGCTTGGCCTGAAGATCGTTGAGCAGCTTGATGACCTGCTTCTGGACGGTAACGTCCAGAGCGGTCGTGGGCTCGTCGCAGATGACCAGCTTGGGGTCGCGGGTAAGGGCCATAGCGATCAGGACACGCTGACGCTGGCCGCCGGAAAGCTCGTGCGGATAGCTCTCGAGCGTGCGCTTGGGATCGAGGCCGACGAGCTCCAGGAGCTCCTCGGCGCTGCGGGTTCCGCCGCGCTTGGTGAGCTGCTTCATCTGGGCAGAGATGAGCATGGAGGGATTAAGCGAGGACAGGGCGTCCTGATAGACCATAGCGATATCGGTACCGCGCAGGCCGAACCACTCCTTCTTGCTCATCTTGAGCAGGTCGCGACCCTCCCAGAGAACCTCGCCGGAAAGATGCTCGTCATCGTCGGTCAGGCCCATGATGGCCAGCGTGGTGATGGACTTACCGCAACCGGACTCGCCCACCAGGCCCATGGTCTGACCAGGACGAACGTCAAAGTTGACATGGTCGACGACGTTGATATCACCGTGATGCTCAAACTGGATGCAGAAGTCACGGACCGAGAGAATCGGCTCAACGGACTCGTCGGGCACGTGGCGATCGTCACGCTTGAGCTCGACATCGCGCAGGGCGCCAAGGCGAGCGGAGAGGGACTGGGCCTGCTCCTTGTAGGCGCGAACGGGGTCGGAGACCAGCAGGTCGGCCTCGCGACGCTTGGAGGAATCGGTAGGATCCAGGGCAGCGGAGGGAGCAGCGGCCATGGCGTCGGTAATGCCCTCGGAGAGGATGTTGAGCGCCAGGCAGGTGATCATGATGGCTAGGCCCGGGAACAGCGCCTGCCACCAACGACCGGCGAGCACGCCGCCGCGGGCGTCGGCGAGGATGTTGCCCCAGGTAGCGGTGGGCTCCTGGATACCAGCGCCGATGAAGGTCAGCGAGGCCTCGAAGATGATGGCGTCGGCGACCAGGGTAACGGTGAAGACCATGATCGGGGCGATGCAGTTACGCAGAACATGCTTAATCAAAATCCACGGAGCCTTGGCGCCGGAAACGATGACCGCGCGGACATAGTCCTCGCCGTACTCGGACACGATATTGGCGCGTACGATACGGGCAATCTGCGGAGTGTACATAAAGCCGATGGCGAAGATGATCGACGGCACGGAGTTGCCCAGGATGGAGACGAAGACGGCCGCGAGGGCGATGCCCGGGATGGACATGATGATGTCCAAGATACGCATGATCGTCTCGGAGACGGCCTTGCGCGAAACCGCTGCAAGGGCGCCCACGACCGAGCCGCAGACCAGAGCCATGGCAGTGGCGCCAAAGCCGATAATCAGCGAGTAACGACCACCGTAGAGCATACGCGACAGAATGTCGCGACCCTTATCGTCGGTACCGAAGATAAATCCGTTGCCGGGAGCCTGGCGAGCCGTAAAGATCTCGACCGGGCTATAGGGGGCAAGAAGGGGCGCCAGAATCGCAGTCAGGGCGACCAGCACCAGCACGACGGCGGCAATCTTAGAAGACAGCGTCATCTTCTTCCAGCCACCGAGCTTGAGCCCCTTGGAGGCAGCCTTCTCGAGCTGCTCGGTTTGCTTCTCTCGAATCTTTACCATAATCTACACCGTCCTGATGCGCGGGTTGATGAGCAGGTAGAGCATGTCAACCACGATGTTGATGATGATGAAGGCAAGAGCAACGACGATGACGACGCCCTGAACCAGGTTCGCCTCGTTGCCCTGAACGCCCTGCAGAATCGCGGTGCCCATGCCGGGGAGGTTGAAGATAACCTCGATGACGACGGCACCGCCCATGAGGTAACCGATCTTAAGACCGAGGGTGGTGACCGGGGTGATCAGCGCATTGCGAAGAACGTTGATGCCGACGACGACCTTCTCGGGAACGCCGGCGCCGCGAGCCATACGGACATAATCCTTGTCGAGCTCCTCGACCATGGCGGTACGCACGATACGAGTCATCTGGCCCGTCAGCGGAAATGCCAAGGCGATAGCGGGCATGATCATACGCCCCAGATAGCCAACCGGATTCGTGGTGAAGTGAGGCAGAGCGCCCGATGCCGGGAGCACCTTAAGGTAGGAAGAGAACAGCAGGATCAACAGAACGGCAAGCCAGAACGACGGGGTTGCCAAGCCGGCGATGGAAAAGACACGGATTACTTGGTCCGGCCATTTGTCGCGATACAGTGCCGCGATGACGCCGAGCAAAAACGAAACGACCGCACCGATGGCAAGACCGATGAAGGTCAGCTGCATCGTGACGGGCAGGGCCGTGGAGATGCGCTTGGCAACGGAGTTGCGGGCAGCACCATAGGTGCCCATGTCGCCATGGATCAAATCGCCCATATAGCGCACGTAGCGCACGGGCCAGGGGTCGTCCAGACCATACTTCTCATGGTACTCGGCAACCGCCTCGGGCGAGGCACCGTCACCCAACGCCGTGTAGGCGGGGTCGGTCTTGGAGAACGACATAAGGAAGAACACCAGGACGGTGACGCCCAATGCCATGATCGGCAGCGCCACAAGACGCCTTCCAATCAAACGTAGCAAGTTGTTCACGTTCTCTCCCCTTTCTTTTGTCGGTAGGACCAACTGGTATATGAGTACGGATACTCATTACAAGACCCGAGCGACATCGAGGTCGCCCGGGTCTTTGTTTCAACTATGAGGATACGGTCCCAACGACCGACATCCTGCATACAGACTCAAGCGAGTCTTACGCCTTGACGGTCGCAACGCCCCTGAAGGACATGCTCGTCGTGCCGATGCCCTTGAAACCATCGAGGGCCTCGCCATTGGGCGCAGTGGACGGATCGTCCCAAGAAGCGGAGACGGTCTTGACGTGGACAACGGGGTACAGAACGGCGTTGTCGGCAATGATGTCGAAACACTCGTTCCACTTCTTCTGCTGCTCGTCGCCCTCGGCGGCAAGAGCCTCGTCCATGAGACCGTGGAGCTTCTGCCACTCAGCGGACTCCTTCCACGGGCAACGGGTCTGCATCCAGACGTTGTCGCCGTACCACCAGTTGAGCAGCAGGTCGGGGTCGGCGCCGAAGCAGGAAGGATCGCCAGGGGCAAGGAGGATATCGTAGGCCTCGCCGCCGTCGATGGCGGCGTAGGTGGCCGGCGAGGTATCGGTCTGGATGGTCACATCGAAGCCGAGAGCGTCGAGGTCGTTCTTGACCTGGGCGGCCATGCCCTTAATCTGCTCGTTGTCGGTGGTGCGCAGGGTGATGGCACCCGGGGTGATGCCAGACTCCTCGATGAGCTTCTTAGCCTTCTTGGTGTCGGTCTTGTACACCGTGGAAGCCTCATGATAGTTGGTGAAGCTCTTGGGCAGGTAGCAGCTGGCAGCGGTGGCAAGGCCGGCGAAGGTGTTGCTGACCATCTTCTCGGTGTCGAGCGCATACATGACAGCCTGACGGACCTTGACGTTGTTCCAAGGCTCCTTGGCGACGTTGAACATGATGAAGCGGGTGCCGAAACCCTGAACGTTGTCAATCTTGCAGCCGGCGCTCTCGAGCTGGTCGACGGCGTCAGCGGTAACGAGCTCCATAACGAGCGTGGAGCCCTCCTGCTGAGCGGTAACGCGAGCAGTGGGGTCGGTCAGGATGCTGTACTGGATCTTCTTATCCTCGGCAGCATACTCACCGTTGTACTCGGGGTTGGGAACCAGGGTGATCTCGGTATCGGAGATAGAGTCGTACATCCAGGGGCCGGAGCCGATCGGCTGCTTGGCGCGATCCTCCTCGGTCTGGGTGGCCGGGGTAACGCGGACGATGGCCAGACGATCCTTGAGCAGGGAGAAGTTGGGGACCTTGGTCTTGACCGTCACGGTGCTGGCGTCCTTGGCCTCGATGGACTCGAAGGGCTGGAAGAACGGAGCATAGGTAGCGGAAGCGGCGCAAGCGGTGTAGGAGGCAACGACATCGTCAGCGGTGACCTCGGTGCCATCGGAGAACTTGGCGCCCTTGCGGATGGTGACCTCGAAAGTGGTGTCGTCCACAGACTTGGGATCGTCGGTGGCGAGCTCGTTGAAGGTGCTGTAGTCGTGGTAATCGATGCCGTAGAGGCCCTCGACGACGTGCCAGTTAGCACCCAGGCCCACAGCGGAGCCGGTGCTGGCGGGATCGAAGCTGGACGGAGCGTAAGCGGAACCAGCGGTGATCACGCCGCCGCCACGGTTGGCGGAATCGGTGGAGCCGGAAGCGGAACCCTCGTCGCTAGAGCTGCCACCGCAGCCAGTGAGACCAAGGCCGGCGACAGCAGCGACGCTGCCGGTGAGGCCGAGGAACGAACGCCTGGACATACCCTTGTTGATGATGGCCATGTCTTCTCCTATCAATAGAGAATCTTACTCGGGAGCACCTAGACTTGCCCCCGCGCAACTTGCGGACGATATATACCTTACCTACCGACGAACCCAACTGAGGTGCCGCGCTCGGCGACCGATACATACATACGCTTGAACGGTATTTACTACCGTTCACCGAATTCATTGACAAATGATTCGCCAGACAGTATGTATCGACGAGGTGAGATATCAGTCTTCGTCAACCCGCAGGATAGCAGGGTTGTTCACCATGACTAGTCAAACGTTTTAGCGTTAATAAAACCCGAAACCAGCATGCAATCATGGCGAAATAAATGGTTGAAAATCACGCAATCATGTATATCAGTAGTTTAGGCTCGTGTTTAGCTATCGGAATGGCCAGCCGCCGCCTCGGCGCGCTCGGCATTCCACGCAACGAGCGCCTCGTGGACCGCCTTGGCAACATCGGCAGGTATGCCGCGAACTTCCGCGATCTCTTGCTCGCTCGCCGCGCGCAAACGCTTCATCGAACCAAAATGGCGCATAAGGGCACGTTTTCTGGTGGGTCCCACGCCTGGAACGTCATCGAGTACCGAAACTGTCATGGCTTTATCGCGCAACTCACGATGGAATGTGATTGCAAAACGGTGCGATTCATCGCGCACCTGTTTAATTAGATAGAGCGAAGCAGACCCGGTCGGCAGCACGACGGGAGTCTCGTCCCAAGGCACAAAAACTTCCTCATCGGCCTTTGCCAAGCCACAAACTGGTATATCGAGCCCAAGAGCCTCAAGTTGCTTGATCGCAGCGGTCAATTGCGGCTTACCGCCATCGACAACGAGCAAATCGGGGCGCGAGCCAAAACGCTCGTCGGCCATGCGCTCGGGAGCATAGCGTCGTCCCAAAACCTCGGACATCGACACGAAGTCGTTTGCCTCGTCCAATTCGGCCTGAATTTTAAAACGACGATACTGACTCTTGTCGGCGCGCCCGTTGGTAAACACCACCATCGAGGCGACCGTAAAGGTGCCATGCAGTGTAGAGATATCGAAGCACTCGATACGCATCGGCGGCGCCGGCAGCGCCAGCGCGCTTTCGAGCTCCAGGAGCGCTTGATTGGTGCGGTCGTCAGCGTACCCCGTTCGCATCATGTAGCGCATGAGGGCATGGCGCGCATTTTTGGATGCCATATCGAGCAGACGGTGCTTTTCGCCACGCTGCGGCCTATGGAGATGGCAGGAACGCTCACGCTTGCCCGCAAGCCACTCCCCCAGCGCCTCCGCATCCTCAAGCTCGACAGAGAGGTTTATCTCAGCTGGAATATCAGCCGTCTCGTCGTAATAGCGCTTAAGAAAGCCCGATTGAAGCTCCTCTTCGTCGACATCCAAACCCTTATCGAGAATAAACTCGCAGGTTCGAACCGTTCGACCCTCACGCACGACAAAGACGCAAGCGGCGGAGATGGTCTCCTCGCGATAGAAACCGATGACATCGATATCGACACTGGAGGGAAAAACGACTTGCTGACGGTCGTCCAGACCCCTGATGACCTCCAAACGACGTTTGACGCGTGCCGCGCGCTCAAAGTCGAGCGCCTCGGCGGCATCCGTCATCTCGGAGGTCAGCTCATCGACGACATCCTTGCGATGGCCCGACAAAAAACGTTCGACACGTTTGACGTTCTTGGCATAGTCCGTAGGAGAAATCGCGCCGACACACGCACCCGGGCCGCGCCCGACATGGTAGTCAAAGCAGGGACGCCCGTTTTGCGCGCAAATCATATTGACGATGTCTTCCTCGCCCCTGTGGGACTCGACGATACGACGACAACGACGCCACTCCGCACAGGATGCGGAGCAGATGGGGATAACCTTGCGCAGCGTATCTATCGTCTCACGTGCCGCACGGCTATCGGTATAGGGACCAAAATAACGCGTTCCCGGCTTATGACGCTCGCGCGTATATTTGATAGCGGGATACAGGTCGCCCTTTGTAATGGCGATAAAGGGGTAGCTCTTGTCATCCTTGAGGTCGACGTTAAAGTACGGATGGTACTGACCAATCAAATTGCGCTCGAGCACCAACGCCTCGTGCTCGGTCTCCACCACGATATAGTCAAAGCTCGCCACCAGCTGCATCATCAGCGGGATCTTTTGACGCTCATCCTGCAGTGTCACGTACTGGCGCATACGGGAACGCAAGTTTTTTGCCTTGCCCACGTAGATGACATCGCCCTTGGCATCCTTCCAAAGGTAGCATCCGGGCTGTGTGGGAACGCGCGAAACCTGCTCGGCAAGCGTTGGAATGTTGTCGTGACCGGCCACACGCACCTACTTGCGACGAAGCAGCGCCGAGACCTCAGGCATCTTAAGGACGACGGCAAGGCCAAAGGTAACAGCAAGCGAGACGACACCCGCAACGCAAACGTAGCCAAGAGTAATCAGAATCGAGCCGCCAAGTGCCCCGACAAAGTGCTCAAGCGCCCACATGACGCCGGCGCCTGCGGCAGCACCCAGGCCACCGAGCAAAAGGCCAAAGAAACCGCCATGCAGGATAGATTTGACCTGAAGGCCACGCAGGCGACGACGCAGCCACCACAGCGAACAGCCGACCAAGATCACGTAGTCGACGACATACGAAAGCGCGATTGCCGGCATACCGAAGCCCAGTACAACGCCAAACAGCAGAACCGAGCCGGCCTGGCCGATGGCAGAATACAGGCAATAGCGGCTATAGGGCTTCATGTCGAGCAAGGCAGAGAAGCTCTTCTGCATCAACACGACCACGCCGTAGAGCGGCAGCGAGAGCGCCAGGTAGACAAGGTACTCGGACACCAGCGCCACTCCGGATTCATCGAACTTGCCAGCGCAGTAGATCATGTTGAGCGGACGTGCGAAGACAATCAGGTACAGTGCGAACGGAATCAGGAAGAACAGCATCTGGGCGACGCCACGCGAAATGCCCGTGCGTACGCTGTCGTAATCCTTCTCCTGTGCGTCGTGAGAGAGCTCGGTATAGAGCGCCGTCGAAAGCGAGGCGGCAATCAGCGCGTAGGGCAGCGTGTACCACAGGCGCGCATAGGCGATGACGGAAGGACCAGTCTCGGGCTGGACCACCAGCGCGGCAGCGTTGGTGATAGAAGTCGAGACAAACATGCACACCGTGGCGAGCAGCGTCGGGATACCGAGCGCAATCGTCTGGCGCAGCGCGGGGTCCTTAAAGTCGATATGGATATGGGGATGCACGCCGTGCTTGCTAAGCGCGGGAATCTGACATGCCATCTGAACAAAGACACCGAGGGTCGTACCGGCCGCAATCAAGATGATGCCGGCACGTTCGCCAAACTGTGCGGACACGGGCGCAAAACCCATAAAGCTCGCAATGACGATCACATTGTTGAGGACCGGGGCAAACGTCGACCAGAAGTAGTCGCGGTGTGCATTGAGAACGCCCGAGAACACCGAGCCCAAACCATAAAACAGAATCTGGATGGCAAAGAAACGGAACATGAACGCAGCGGTATCCATGCTGCCGCCGTCACCCGAAAGGAACGATTGCGTCCAGATAAAGCCCGGGGCGAACACGGTCCCCAGAAACGAAATGCCACCCAGCACCAAAAGCAGAATGCCGAGCAGGTTGCCCACGTACTCGTTCGAGGCCTCGCGACCCTGCTCACGCCTCACGCCCATGTACACGGGCAAAAACGCCGTCACGAGCATGCCGCCCATCACGAGTTCGTAGAGCATATTGGGCAGGTTGTTGGCGACCTGATAGGAGGACGAGAGCAGCGACATGCCGATAGCGGCCGCCATTGCCCACGTGCGGATAAAACCGGTGACGCGAGACACAATGGTCAGGATGGTCATAAGCCCGGCGGAACGACCAACCGTGGAGTAGTCCGACGAGCCCATGTCGTCAGTGTCGTCTCGCGACGAAGAAGCTTCGGATGAGGGTGTCTGAGGCGCAGATTCTTTTGCAAAATGAGCTCCGCACTTCAATTCTTCCTGCGGCATCGCTCAGTCCTCTCTCGTAATCGCGGCAACCGTCGCCCCGCAAAATGCAATTAAATCATCGGGTGCAAGCTCGAGCTGATAACCACGCTTGCCTCCCGAAATAAAAATGGTATCCCAAAGGACACATGTCTCATCAATGAGCGTCCGGTAGCGTTTTTTCATACCGACCGGGCTGCAGCCGCCGCGAACGTAGCCAGTCGCCGCAAGCAAATCCTTCACATGCATCATGGCCAAGGACTTCTCCCCCGCGGCACGCGCGGCGGACTTTAGATCGAGCTCGTCGGCAACAGGGATACAGCACACGACATAGTCGTTGGACGGTGTCACGCAGACCAAAGTCTTAAATCCTTGACCGGGCTCCTCGCCAAGCTGCTCCGAAATCGCGACACCCAGGCCCACCGACTCATCACCATCGTCTTCGTACGTATGTAGAACATAGGAAATGCCGGCGCTTTCCAGCTCGCGCATCGCATTGGTTTTTGGCGTCTTTACAGCCTTTGCCATGACATATCCTTTCCCTCGCATTCGGACGCAAGGATTAAGTATATGTCCAATTCGGCTGCATACGTCACTTCGGCACAGCAAGCGCCATCGAATCACAAGGAGTCGATGGCGCCCATAAACTGAATCGCCTATTTATTGAGCATCAAGTTGAGCCTGACGCTCCCGGTCACGCCTGAGCAACGGCGCCAAAAACTTGCCCGTATAACTCTGCGGACAGTCCGCAACCTGCTCCGGTGTGCCCGAAACCACGACGGTTCCGCCGCCGTTACCGCCCTCGGGACCCATATCGATCAGGCGGTCGGCAACCTTGATGACATCAAGGTTGTGTTCAATCACCAGCACCGTGTTGCCCGCATCGACCAAGCGCTGCAGCACATCGAGCAGCTGGCGGACGTCCTCAAAATGAAGGCCGGTCGTCGGCTCGTCCAAAATATAGAACGTCTTGCCCGTCTGGCGTCGATGAAGCTCCTTGGCGAGTTTCACACGCTGCGCCTCGCCGCCCGAAAGCGTCGTGGCGGGCTGGCCCAGGCTCACGTAGCCCAAGCCTACATCGTACAGCGTCTGGAGCTTGCGCTTAATCTGCGGGATATTCCCAAAGAAGGCCAGCGCCTCGGTGACGCTCATGTCGAGCACGTCCGAGATGGTCTTGCCACGGTAGGTGACCTCGAGTGTCTCGCGGTTGTAGCGTTTACCGCCGCAAACTTCGCAGGGAACGTAGATATCAGGAAGGAAGTGCATCTCGATCTTGATCTGCCCGTCGCCCTTGCACGCCTCACAGCGCCCGCCACTCACATTAAAGGAGAAACGACCCGGCGAGTAGCCGCGCGCCTTCGACTCCGGCGTACTCGCAAACAGCGCGCGAAGATCATCCCACAGGCCGATATAGGTAGCAGGGTTGGAACGCGGCGTGCGGCCAATCGGCGACTGGTCGATATCGATAACCTTATCGATACACTCGATGCCCTCGATTTTCTTATACGGACCCACAGGGCGCGTCGAACGGTGAATGGCATTCGTAAGGGCAGGTGCGATAGTGTCGGTAACCAGGGAGCTCTTACCCGATCCCGACACGCCGGTAACGACCGTAAGCGTACCAAACTCGATCTTGGCGGTAACGTTTTTGAGGTTGTTGGCGCGGGCGCCCGTGATCTTAAGGCAGCCGCGACCGGGCTTGCGCCGTTCATCAGGCACCCGGATCATTCGTTTGCCGGTCAGATAAGCGCCCGTCATCGACTCAGGACACGCCATGATATCGGCAGGCGTTCCCGCCGCGACTACGTGTCCGCCGTTGACGCCGGCGCCGGGCCCCACGTCGATCACGTAATCGGCGGCACGGATTGTATCCTCGTCGTGTTCGACGACGATAACGGTATTGCCGATATCGCGCAGGCGCTCGAGCGTCTTGATCAAGCGCTCGTTGTCACGCTGATGAAGACCGATCGAGGGCTCGTCCAGAATATAGAGCACGCCCATGAGACCCGCGCCGATCTGCGTTGCCAGGCGAATACGCTGCGCCTCGCCACCGGAAAGCGTCGCCGAGGCACGATCGAGCGTCAGATAGTCGAGTCCAACATCGACCAGAAAACGCAAGCGCTCCAGGATTTCCTTGACGATACGGCCGCCGATAAACTGTTGGCGCTCGGTGAGTTCCAGGCCCTCAAAAAACTCGAGCGATTCACGGCACGACAGGCAACAAACCTCGTAAATGGACTTGCCGCCCACGGTGACGGCGAGCATCTCAGGGCGCAAACGAGCGCCGTGGCAGCTCGAGCACGGCTCCTCGCGAATGTACTTCTCCAGGCGCGCCTTGGTGTTCTCGTTCGTCGTCTCGGTATAGCGTTCGTACAGGATGTTGCGAACGCCCGAAAACTTGGTATCCCACTGGCTGCGACGTCCGTCGAGCTTTTGGTAGTCGACCGAGATCTTCGTATCGCCCAGGCCATCCAAGAATGCACGACGCACGCGAGGGGGCAAGTCCTCCCACGGCGTATCGGTGCTCACCTTAAAGTGTTTGCAGACCGCAGCAAAAATCTGCGGATAGTAGTTCGAGTTGCCAAACAGGCTACCAAAGACTCCGTCGGCAATGGACTTCGAGGGGTCCTCGATCAACGCCTCGGCATCAACGGTTTTCTTAAAGCCCAGGCCGTCGCACTCAGGACATGCGCCATAGGGAGCGTTGAACGAAAAATCACGCGGCTGAAGATCGTCAATGGAGTGACCATGCTCCGGGCACGCCAAGGCCAACGAATACTCCAGCAGCTCGCCCTCGGTCCCCTCGGGAGCATCACGATCGGGCAGCATGTACACGTTTACATTGCCGTGGGCCAGCGCGGTCGCCTGCTCAACAGACTCGGCGATACGGCCCAGAGAGTTCTCACGGATCACGATGCGATCGACTACGACCTCGATATCGTGCTTGAACTTCTTGTCCAGATCGATCGGATCGTCGAGCGAGCGCACTTCACCGTCGACACGCACGCGGCTAAAGCCCTCGGCGCGAAGGTCCTCAAACAGCTTGGTGTACTCGCCTTTTCGCCCGCGCACCACCGGTGCCAGCACAAACGCGCGGCGGCCCTCCCCCGCCGCCAAGACCTTGTCGGCAACCTGGTCGGTCGTCTGACGCTCAATGACGCGGCCGCATTCGGGACAGTGCGGGGTGCCCACACGGGCGAACAGCAGGCGCAGATAGTCATAAATCTCGGTTACGGTGCCAACCGTCGAGCGAGGGTTTTTAGACGTCGTCTTTTGGTCGATCGACACCGCCGGCGAAAGGCCGTCGATTGAATCCAAGTCGGGTTTGTCCATCTGGCCCAAGAACTGGCGCGCATAGCTCGAAAGACTCTCGACGTATCGACGCTGGCCCTCGGCATAGATAGTGTCAAATGCCAGCGAACTCTTGCCCGAGCCAGAAAGACCGGTAATGACCACGAGTTGGTCACGCGGAATGGAAACATCGATATCACGGAGGTTGTGCTCACGAGCGCCGCGAATAACGATAGAGGAATCAGACATGGAAGCTCCTTGCCTCCTATTGCATCGAATCATACTGTCGATGAGTTTAGCGCACTCGACGCGCACAGATGTTCGTAATACAAGATTCGCAGACCTTTAGCTTTGCGTATCGGGCACTTTGTTTCTCGAAATGCCGTGGAAAGGTTACAGTAATCTAATACTGAACTTAATTTGCCGTAACAGAGGAACGTCCATGACCGAAGATATCCCCCTTGAAATCACTTCGAGCGACATGGCCAATCTGCCCATATTCATCGCCGTCCTTATCGTGGCCATCGTCGTGGTGCGCGTATATTTTTCAATCAAACACAATGAAAAGCCGCCCATTGCCCGCGTCTTTTGGTGCGCGACGCTCCTCATCCCGCTCGGCATGGTAGCTGCATGGATTACGAATCAATTGCTCGTAAATGAGGACAATTCCCTATGGGTCCTTTCTTATTCGGCGCTCGGTGCTACCGCCTTCATACTTCTTGTCGAGCCCTTGGTTTCGGGACTTATCGACCAAACCGATCTTGCGACGGGAACGGTTGCCTGTATTTGCCGTGACATCCTTGTCATCGCCGCCGTTTCAGCGCTCTCGTTCGTTTCACTCGAAATTGCCTGCAACGAAACGTTCTATCGCATTCCCGCCAACTCATTCGGGTTTTCCGTCGGGCTGCTCGCGACGGTTCTGCTCTCCCTTTATTTGCTGGGACAGCGTCATGGAGGCGTCATGGCCCTCGTGCCCGTCGTCTGTTGCATCCTTGGCATTGCCGAGCACTTCGTCATAACGTTTAAAGGCGAAGCCATCCTGCCAAGCGATATCTTGGCCCTTGGCACCGCAATGGAAGTGAGCGAGGGATACGAGTTTACCTTTACCGCCGGAATCGTAACCTCTCTAGCCCTGCTGGAGATTTCCCTAGGGCTTCTTTCGCTTATCCGACCGAGAAAGCTCCGTACGCCCACCCATGTCTTCCCCGCAATCGCCGCTAACCTCTGCGCTTTTCTGCTAGTGACCGTTGTGGGGCTCTCGGGCTTTTCCAGCATCGACTTGGAGCAGGCGCTGAATTTTGGATTTGACCGTTGGCAGCCCATCACCACGTATGCGTCTCAGGGTTTTATCACTTCGTTCACCGAAATGGTCAACGAGTTGCCCATTGAGAAGCCCGAAGACTATACGCCCGATGAGGCGCAGAGCATCGAGCAGGAGCTCGCCGCCACCTACGACAGCACGTATGGCTCGAGCGAGCAGCGCGCGGCGGCCGTTGCCCAGTTCAATGAAATCAAGCCGACGATTGTTGCCGTCATGAATGAGAGTTTTAGCGACCTTTCGTGCTTTGAGCAGCTCCAGGCGGCCGGGTACACCGGCCCCGCATTCTACAACTCGCTTCCCGACACACTTGTTCGCGGCACCATGCTCGCTTCGGTCGCCGGTGGCGGAACGGCGAACTCCGAATTCGAATTTTTGACCGGAGCGACAACGGCCTTTGTCGGATTAGGCAAAATCCCCTATCAGCTATATCAGATGAATGGCGTCAACAGCCTGGCAAAGGACCTTAAGGAGCTTGGGTATACCGCTACCGCTATGCACCCGCAAAACCCCGTCAACTACCATCGAGATAAGATCTATCAGCAGCTGGGCTTTGGAGACTTTCTTTCAATCGGCGATTTCGAAGGTGCGCCCTGTTACCATGCCGGCGTATGCGACTACGCCACCTACGACAAGATACTCGACCTGCTTAGAACCGACGAAGCGCCGCAGTTCATCTTTGACGTCACGATGCAAAATCACGGCGGCTACGACTATGGCACCGTTCCCGCCGAAGAGCTGACAAACTATTGGGTCGAGGGAGCCAGCGAGGGCGCCAATAGCGCGCTCAACACCTATCTCACCTGCATCAACGCGTCCGACCGGGACCTCGAGTATTTTATCAACGAGCTCCGCAATATCAGCAGACCGGTTGTCCTTGTCTTTTTTGGCGACCATCAGCCGAGCGCCGCAACGACTCTCAACGACGAGCTGTACCCTCAGGAAGATACGGCAAGCCACGCTTTCCGTATCTATCAGTCGACCTATTTCGTCTGGGCTAACTATGAAATCGCCGGCAATACCGAGCTCAACGTCTACGACACCGTCGGGGCAAACGAGATTGCAGCCATTACCCTTAATAAGATCGGCGCCCCGCTCACCGACTATCAAAAGGCCCTGCTTGCAACAAGGTCAGATGTGCCCACCATCAATGTCGCCGGCTACCTTGGTGCCGACGGGCTGCGCTACGACTTGGAATCTGAAGACAGCCCATACGCCTCGACGATCGACAAGCTGCAGCGCATGCAATACCTCGAGTTCGCCAGCAAAGTTCAGTAAGCCCGCCCATTCGCTTGGGCCCATCGTATTGCAAGCACGCTCGGCCCAAACGCATCGCAAATGACTCCCGCTCGCAAACGAGGGTACAATGACGCTCGTGTCACATCGCGGGGCCCCGGCCCCAGCATATACAAAGGAGTCATACATGGGTTGCGAGCACGCACAGGCCGCCGGCGGACAAACGTCGCCGTCGCAATTTGAGGAGAACACGCTGTCCGAGGTCAAACGCGTCATCGCCGTGCTTTCCGGCAAGGGCGGTGTCGGCAAGTCGTTTGTCACCGGTGCCATCGCCACCGAGCTTGCCCGTCACGGCCACAAGGTCGGCGTCCTCGATGCCGACATCACCGGTCCCTCTATCCCCAAGATGTTCGGTATGAGTGGACGCCACGTCCATGCCCTTGGCAACCTTATGCTGCCCGAAATCTCCGAGCACGGCGTCAAGGTCATGAGCTCCAACCTGCTGCTCCAAAACGAGACCGACCCCGTCCTTTGGCGCGGTCCGGTCATCGCAGGCGCCATTAGGCAGTTCTGGAGCGAGACCTCGTGGGGCCCCATCGACTACCTGCTGGTCGACATGCCTCCGGGAACAGGCGACGTCGCGCTCACCGTCTTCCAGTCGCTGCCCGTCGACGGCATCGTCATCGTCACGAGCCCGCAGGATCTGGTCTCGATGATCGTCGCCAAGGCGGTCAACATGGCCGAGAAGATGAACGTCCCCATTCTGGGCATTGTCGAGAACATGAGCTATATTGAGTGCCCCGACTGCGGCAAGAAGATTGAGGTCTTTGGCAAGAGCAAGCTCCCCGAGGTCGCAGATCGCTATAACCTCGACATCTTGGGCCAGCTTCCCATTAATCCGGCACTCGCCGAGGCCTGCGATAAGGGCGAGGTCGAGACCGCGCTGCCCGATGGCATGTTGCCCAAGGCAGTCTCTGCCGTCGAGGCTATTACCCCGCACGAGACCGACGAGGCCTAAGTGAACGCGAGCGCCTTCTATGACGTCCTGGTAATCGGCGGCGGGGCTTCAGGCCTCGCCGCTGCCATTACGGCCGCACGCGCTGGCAAAAGCGTCTGCATCGTTGAGCGCGATGTCGCCTGTGGCCTTAAGCTCCTTGCGACCGGTAACGGCCGCTGCAACCTCTCCAACGAATCGATTGATCCTCAGCGGTATAACCACCCCGCATTCGTCGAATCCGTCATGGGCCCCCAGCCCGAACAAGAGCTTATGGGTTTCTTCTCCTCGCTGGGTATCATGACAACCTCCGAGGAAGGCCGGCTGTACCCGCGCTCCCTTCGCGCTGAATCGGTGCGCGACGCGCTTCTCAACGTTTGCGACCGCCTAGGTATCACCTTAATCTGCGGAGCCAACGTTGCCTCGGCGCACAAAGCTTCCGAAGGCTGGGCACTCCAAATAGACCGTCCAGCGCGGGTGCTCAAGGCAAAAAAGCACGACGACCGAAAATCGGAGCTCCGCTCGCTTCGGAAAGCGCTCGCTGATGTCCCTCGCAAGAACGTGGCCCTGCAGGCACATGCCGTAATTATCGCCACGGGCGGCAACCCCACCGGTATCGCCGATACGTTTCGCCTCCCCCTCACTTCGCTGCGCCCCATCCTCTGCCCCGTATCGGCAACGGTCGTCGGCGATCGGACGGCACTCAAGACGTTGGATGGCCTGCGCGTCCGCGCCCGCTTGACGCTCGCCCGCAATCATAATGAGCTCTGGCACGAAGACGGTGAAGTCCTGTTTCGAGCCTTCGGCATCTCGGGCGTCGCTGTCTTCAACCTCTCCCGTCGTATCCAGCGCGGCGATACGATCCTGCTCGACGTTTTCCCCGACCTCTCCAAAGACAAGCTGCTCGATATGCTCAACCGACGCGTTGAGCTGCTCGGCGGCTTTTCGCCCCGCGATCCCCGTTGGCTCGACGGCATGCTCGCCCCGCAACTCTCCCGCGTCGTCTGCACGGCGTTCGAGCAGTGCCATCCAGGCTCCAACGATGTCATCCACCTGGTCTCGGTCCTCAAGCACTTTAAGTTGCTCGTCGAGGGAACAGCCGAGGAGCGCTCGGCGCAGGTCACGCGTGGTGGCGTATCTGTCGAGAGCATCTCAACACCCAGTCTACGCGCGTGCAGCGTTGTCGACGCCCCGCTTTACGTCTGCGGCGAAGCGCTCGACATCGACGCCGATTGCGGAGGCTTTAACCTTGCGTGGGCCTGGCTCTCGGGCATTCGCGCTGCAAGCAGCCTGTAGCCGCGCAGTCTATAATCAAAAACGCATTCGGGCCGTCTGGAATACCGGACGGCCTCTTTCTTGCCTCTAAGGAGACCTCGATGATCGAAATCACCCAAGTCAACGCGTCGCTCGATGAAGCCGGCGATGAAAATGCCTGTCTCATTGTTGGCAAGCGAGTCGCCAAGCGCGTCCTACGTTGCAAGGACTCCGAGATCAAGTCCATCGAGCTCCACCGCAAGTCAATCGACGCTCGCAAAAAACGAGACGTCCATTTTATCCTGAGCTTTCGTGTTGAGCTGACTAGTCCCCACCTCGAGCAAGAAGCGGTCGACGGCGTTGCCGAGCGTGACCGCTCGCGCGTACGCGCGATAGAAGACGATGAGCCTTCATTCCCCTCCCCCGTCTCCGACGCACCTCAAGAACGCCCTGTCGTTGTCGGCGCCGGATGCGCCGGCCTTTTCGCTGCGCTCACGCTCGCCGAAGCAGGTCTTAAGCCCTTGCTTATCGAGCGCGGCGACCCGGCATTTCGCCGCTCGCAGGCGATCGACCTCTTTCTAAAGGAGCGCATCCTCGACCCCGAGAGCAATATTCAGTTTGGTCTGGGCGGCGCGGGGACCTTCTCGGACGGCAAGCTCAATACGGGAACAAAAAATCCCGCCCATCGCCTTATCCTCGAAACCTTCGTCGAGGCGGGTGCGCCCCGCGATATTCTGTGGGATGCCAAGCCGCACATTGGCTCCGACATCCTTCCCACGGTTGTCACCGCTATATCCCAGCGCATCGAGCAGCTCGGAGGTGTCGTCCGTTATCGAACGAAGCTCGTCGACATTCGCATCGACGCGTCTGGCGCCATCACCGGCATTGATGTCCAATCGTCCCAAGACGCCGCTTACGAGTCAATCGAGACAAAGCACCTCATCCTCGCCTGCGGGCATTCTGCTCGCGATATTTTTGAGCTCCTTAAGGACCACAACGTGGCCCTCGCACAAAAGACCTTTGCCATGGGCGTTCGCATCGAGCATCCGCAACGCGACATCGACAGAGCCCAATATGGAGCCTCGGCGGGACATCCAGCGCTCGGGGCAGCCCCCTACAAGCTCGTCGCCCATCTTCCCAACGGCCGCAGCGTGTTCTCGTTTTGCATGTGCCCCGGCGGACAGGTTGTTGCCGCCTCTTCAGAACCGTGCCATCTGTGCGTCAACGGGGCCAGTCTCAATGCCCGCGACGGACGCAACGCAAATGCCGCCCTGCTCGTTAATGTCACGCCTGAGGACCTTCCCAACGATGACCCACTCGCCGGCATCGAGCTCCAGCGCGCCTGCGAGGCGGCCGCCTACCGCCTGGGCGGTTCCAACTGGAACGCACCGGCACAACTCGTCGGAGATTTCCTCGCAGGACGCGCCAGCAAGGCGCCCGGAAAGGTAAAGCCCACCTATCCGCTCGGTGTGACCTGGACGGCAATTGACGAAGCCCTACCGCAGCATATCGTCGAGTCGCTCCGCCTGGGACTTCCCCTACTCGGAAAAAAGCTACGAGGCTACGACCGTCCCGATGCCGTTCTTACCGGCGTGGAGACTCGTTCGAGCTCACCGGTCACTGTCACCCGAGACCGAACGTGCCATGCCGTGTCGACCCCGGGCCTCTACCCTTGTGGTGAGGGAGCTGGATATGCCGGCGGCATCATGAGCGCGGCCACCGACGGCATCCGTTGTGCTGAAGCCCTGATCGCAGACCTCTAACGCACAAATTCCAGCGCGCAAAAGACATAGGCCCCGAGCTCCACAGGGAACTCGGGGCCTGTTCGCGGCTATTTCTTAAACCGTGCACCCTGGCGTTTTCTGCCCGATGCGAACGTGGAACCCTTGCGGGCCTGCGAGCGTAAGCGCTCGATCGTCTCGTCCTCAGACGCACCCTCGAGCATCGCCCGAATCTGAACGACAACATCGCGCAGGCGCGCCGCCTCCTCAAAGTCCATAGCGGCAGAAGCGTTACGCATATCCTCTTCCATGGTTTCGACGATCCGCACAAGCTCGTCATGCGGCAGTTCTTCCAACTGCTCCGCAAGTGTCTGCTCGGGCGCCACCGTTTCCGGCACACCGCCCTCGCCCGACTCATCGGGCGTATAGAATGCGCCATGGCCAAGAGAGTCGCCCTTCGAGCGTCCCTTGGAGCCCACAGTTTTTTCGGCCTCGGCAATAAAACTTGAGATGTCGTTGATGGCCTTGCGCACTGTCTTGGGCACAATGCCATGTTCTTCGTTATATGCCATCTGAATCTCGCGACGGCGCTGCGTCTCCTCGATGGCCTCTTTCATCGAATCGGTCACAACGTCTGCATACATGATGACTTCGCCATCGGCGTTACGGGCCGCACGGCCAATCGTCTGAATCAGCGAACGGCGGTTGCGCAAGAAGCCTTCCTTATCGGCATCGAGAATTGCCACCAGTGAGACCTCGGGAAGATCCAAGCCCTCGCGGAGCAGGTTGATGCCAACGAGAACATCGATCTTGCCCTCGCGCAGCGTTCGCAGGATCTCGACACGGTCCATTGTCGCCGTATCAGAATGCATGTAATTGACCTTAATGCCCGCATCAAGCAGATGGTCGGTCAGGTCCTCGGCCATGCGCTTGGTCAACGTGGTCACCAGCACGCGCTCCTTGCGGGCAACGCGCTCGCGAATCTCGTCCTCAAGATCGTCAATCTGACCGCGAACTGGACGCACGTCAATCTTGGGGTCGAGCAGGCCGGTCGGACGAATAATCTGCTCCACGTCGTTTTGGCTCACCCGCAGCTCGTAGTCGCCCGGCGTGGCCGAAACATAGATAAACTGGGGGATCCTTGCCTCAAACTCATCGAAACGAAGCGGGCGGTTATCGAGCGCCGAGGGCAGGCGAAAACCGTGTTCCACCAGCGTCACCTTACGCGAGCGGTCACCTTCGTGCATGCCGCGAATCTGCGGCACCGTCACATGGCTCTCATCGATGATGCAGAGCATATCCTTGGGAAAGTAATCGATTAGGGTAAACGGCGGCTCACCCGGCTTGCGACCGTCCAGATGACGCGAGTAGTTCTCGATGCCGTTGCAAAAGCCCATCGTCTCGAGCATCTCAAGATCATAATCGGTACGCTGCTGCAGACGCTGCGCCTCGAGCAACTTGTCGGTCGCCTTGAGCTCCGCCACGCGCTTCTCGCATTCTTCGCTGATCGATTTCAGAGCCGCCTTGACCTTCGGCTTCTCGGTCACGTAGTGCGATGCCGGCCATACGGGAATGGCCTCGTACTCACGAAGCATCTCACCGGTGACCTCATCGATCTCGGCAATCAGCTCGACCTCGTCGCCAAAGAACTCAAACCGCAACGGATGCTCGGCATAAGGCGGATACACGTCAACAACATCGCCGCGCACGCGGAACGTGCCACGTGCCAGGTCATAGTCATTGCGATCATATTGAATGTCGATAAGTGCATGGATAAAGTCATCGCGCTCGAGCGGCACCTTCTTGTCGACGTTTGGAGCCAGACCCGCATAGTCCTCAGGAGAGCCAATGCCATAGATACACGAGACCGATGCGACAACGATCACATCACGTCGAGAGAGCAGTGACGCGGTCGCCTGATGGCGCAGCATCTCGACCTCTTCGTTAATCGAGGAGTCTTTCTCGATATATGTATCGCTTTGCGGCACATACGCCTCGGGCTGATAGTAGTCGTAGTACGAGACGAAGTAGACCACAGCGTTGTTGGGAAAGAACTCTTTGAGCTCGCTCGCAAGCTGAGCGGCGAGCGTTTTATTGGGAGCCATGACCAGCGTCGGCTTCCCCAGGGCCTCAATAGTCTTAGCCATCGTGAAGGTCTTGCCCGAACCAGTCACGCCCAGCAAAACCTGATAGCGATCTCCGTCCCTCACACCCTGCACAAGCGACTCAATGGCCTTAGGCTGGGAACCAGCGGGCTCGTATGGAGACACGACCTTAAACGGCACATCAGCGCCCTCAACGCCAAAGCGCTTAAGTTCACCACCAACGCGTTCTACTTCAAATTCCGCCATGGATACTCCTAACTCGTACATCTGCAGTATACGCAGGCGGCAGGCATAGTCCTATACGAACCGATCGGGATAGAGGGTCTTGTAGCGAACCCAGGCATTATTGACACGAATCAGATACGCCTGCGTCTCGGGAAAAGTGATTGCATTA
>CALBBA010000011.1 GCA_937926755.1 uncultured Collinsella sp. | reverse complement strand
TCGGCCTCCTCGTGGGCAGCCTTCTCCCAGTACAGGCCGATCTCGGGATAACCCTCGCGATGAGCAACGCGAGCCATGGCCAGGTACATACCGACCTCGGAGCACTCGCCCTCAAAGTTGGCGCGCAGGTCGGCAACGATGTCCTCGGAGACGCCCTCCATCTTGGCGACGCCCACGACGTGCTCGGCAGCCCACTCGAGCTGGCCCTCCTCCTGCTTCAGGAAGCGAGAGCCGGGAACGCCGCACTGGGGGCACTTGAAATCCTCGGGCAGCTGGTCGCCGTCGAACTCTTCCACATAACCGCAAACGGGGCAAACAAACTTCATGATTCGATCCTTTCGATCGATGGCGATGGTGCGCTCGTCCGGTCCCGTAAGGGCCCTCTCCGGACGTGCGTCTTGACGAGTTCTATTATCCATAAATGAGACCGAATGTGAAGCCTATTAGGAATGATTTTTAATAAAACAATTTAAGCATGTGTAGATGTTGATTGATTAACGATTGCTAGACCTCGTGCGACCTCCGATGAGTACAATCGGTCGAGCAAATGTTGACCAATCAACAAATGAGGGAGTTTCCTTTATGCATCTAGCCCGCCGCGCCTGGTGCCGAACGTATCAAACGGTTTTTCGCATCGCATTGCCGGTGCTGCCCTATACCGAGCCGCGCATTCTGGAGCATGCCGAGGATGTGCCCGCGGTGCTTCAAAAGCGCTCGATCCAGAAGGTCCTTATCGTGACAGACCCTGGCATTGCACGTTTGGGACTCACGGCATCACTCGAGCGTGCGCTTACGGCTCAGGGGATTGGCGTTACGGTCTATGCCGAAACGCGTGCGAACCCCACGGTCTCGAATGTGGAGGAGGCGGCGTCCCTGTATCGAGAGCGCGCCTGCCAGGCCATTATCGGTTTTGGCGGAGGATCAGCCATGGACTGCGCCAAGGGCGTGGGCGCACGCATTGCGCAGCCAAGCAAGCCCATCAACAAGATGCGCGGGCTGCTGCGGATTCATCGTCGTCTGCCGCTGCTCATCGCCGTTCCCACCACGGCGGGCACGGGAAGCGAGGTCACGCTTGCAGCGGTAATTACCGACGACGAGACGCACTACAAGTATCCCATTAACGACTTTGTGCTTATCCCGCGCTTTGCGGCGCACGACCCCGAGTTTACGCTCGGTCTGCCCGCCTCCATTACGGGGCAGACGGGCATGGACGCCCTGACGCATGCCGTCGAGGCGTTTATCGGGCGAAGCACCACGCCCTATACGCGCAAGATGGCGCGACAGGCGGTGCAGCTCATCCACGACAATTTGCTCGAGGCCTATGAGCATGGCGACGACATGCGTGCGCGTCGCAATATGCTTTCGGCGGCGTATAAGGCGGGTGTTGCCTTTACGCGCTCCTATGTTGGATACGTTCACGCCATCGCACACAGCTTGGGTGGGCGTTACGGGATTCCGCACGGCTTGGCCAACGCTATCATCCTGCCGTATATGCTTCGCGCCTATGGCGAAGCTGCTGCTCCTAAGCTCGCCGATCTTGCCCGCATGGCCGGTATCGCGCCGGCTAACGCGCAGGACAGCCTGGCGGCCGAGGCCTTTATCGATTGGGTCGATCGAATGAACGCCGCCTTGGACATTCCCAAATATGTGGCGGGGCTTTCTCGCGCCGGACATTCCCCGGGAGCGGCC
>CALBBA010000010.1 GCA_937926755.1 uncultured Collinsella sp. | reverse complement strand
ACTAGTCGTTTAAGAACGTCCCCAATGACTAGTCAGAGATGAGCGTGGATAATCTCCCGTTTTTGGCCTGTGTGGGGGCTCAAAGTGGGAGATTATCCACGCTCGTGATTTGAGTGTCCGAAAATCCACGCTCGTTTGGTCGGTGCATGTCTACGCAGCGTAGGTTGTCGAGGGCTGTCTTCAAATGGATACTGGCTCTTGAACCGGTTCGCTCCATTCTTCCAATCTGATCGGACATCTCATGAACCAGACACCGCAAAGCAATGTCCCCCATACTTTTTTGGCAGCACATGCCATCAAGCGGCTGCGCGAAGATCGCGGCCTCACCCAGCGCGCCCTGGCGGAAAGCCTTGGCGTGACCGATAAAGCCGTCAGCAAGTGGGAGTCCGGCCGCGGCCTTCCCGACATTTCCCTCGTTGAGCCTTTGGCCCAGAGACTCGGCATAAGCGTGGCTGAGCTTTTGGCTGGTGACATTCGGGCCAACGCCAACCGTGCAGGCAATATGCTCAAAGGCGTCTTTTACGTTTGCCCTATCTGCGGAAACGTTGTGCACGCGCTCGGAGAAGGCAGCTTTAGCTGTTGCGGCTCCACGATGTTTCCCCAGGAGGCCGAAGAGCCGGACGCGGATCACGCCTTTTCCATCGAGCGCATCGAGGACGATTGGTACGTCACGCTCGACCATCCCATGACCAAGGATCATTACATTAGCTTTGTGGCATATGCGACTATGGATGGCATCTGTTTAAAGAAGCTCTATCCTGAGCAATCGGTGCAACCGCGCTTTCATATCATCGGACGCGGCAGAATGTACCTCTACTGTAACCAGCACGGACTCTTTGTTTTGCCGACGCCTCGCAAGTAAAAGCCCGCTGTCCGCCCGATGCCCCTGCGCCAACGAGTTGCGGTGGAATAGTTCCTGAAAGTGCTGGTTTAGAGCCTAAACAGGAGCTATTTCACCGCAACTTAGGAGGGCGATTGGAGGCGCGGTGGGGCCGGATTGTTATTTGAGGCCGGGGAGGCGGGTGTAGGGGAATGAGCGTTCTAGAAACTCGGCGCAGCGGGCGTAGTCTTTGGCGAAGTAACTGCTGTAGAGCGAATCGAGCACGTATTGCACGGCGATGTGGCTGGCGAACTGCGTGATGCGGTGCGTCATGCTCTCGTGGTCGCTCACCGTGAGGTAGGCGGCAAAGCCGGGGTGCAGGCGCGCACAATAAGGTGTGCCGATGACAATGACGGGAACATGTCGGCTGCTGAGGATCGGCAAGATTTCCTTGAGGTTGGGCGCAAGGCCGCTGTAGGAGATTACGATCGCCACATTGCCGGAATCCGAGGCGAGCGCCGTGCGCACCTGGGCCTCGGTGCTGCTGTAGCATGTGGCGCTCTTGCCGGACGAAAGCAAGCGGTCGCGGAACATCCCCGCTGGATAGAGGTTGTGCGAGCCGGTGTAGATGTCGACCTGCCGTGCCTTCGCGATCAGTTTGGCGGCGCGGTCGAGCTGTGCGCGGTCGAGCAGCTCCTGCGTCTCGGCCAGCGTGGTCTGGTAGAGCCCTTCCATGCACTCCATAACCTGCGCAGGCGTGGACGTGGCATCGAAGGGAAAGTTGATATCTACGTCGCGGCGGTTGCCTGCTTCGGTCGCCAGACGGATGAGCTCGACCTTGAGATCCTTAAAGCCCTCGAGGCCGAGCTTTTTGCAAAAACGGTGCACGCTTGCGACCGAAACATTGGCGCGGGCGGCAAACTCCTTAATGGAGAGTCCGCGGATGTCTTCGCCCATGGCGAGGGCCGAGATGCCGAGCTGCTGCTCGGTAGGGGTTAGGCCCTGTGCCTCGGTAATCTTGCGTTTGATATCCATTCGAACTCCCGCACTCGCCAAACCTGCCAAAAAGGGACGGGTTTATTTTGGCAGGTTTTGCCCGAGAAGGGTAACGGGGCCGAGGACACCGCTGGGCGCGACGGGCTCGGTGAGGGCGAAGATGTCGGGAATCGCATGGTCGAGTGTGTTGATGACATCGATGGTGAGCTCGTGCGTGCCGGCGGCAAGCGCGCCTGTCGCAAAGCGATAGGGCGGGCAGATGCGCGTGCCGAGCGTTTGTCCGTCGAGCGTGAGTGTTGCGACTTCGTAGACATCCCCCAGGTCAATGGCGGTGTGGGCGAGGTCGTCGGTCAGCTCGAACGACGTGCGATAGTGGAACGTGCCGCAGATGCCGGCGAACTGCTCGGCCGTGAGGTCGCACAGCTGCTCGAGCTTTTGCGGCTCGCCAAAGGTTCCATCGCTGCCGGCAGGGGAGAGGGCAACGGTCCAGGGGTGGCTGATGTCGAGGGCGAGCGTTGCACGTGTGCTCGTGTCGGTGCAGTCCGCGGGCTCGATTGCGCCGCTTGCCTCCAGAACAACAACGCAGCTCTCGAAGGGCGCCAGCTCCAACACGCCATCAAACGCAACGGGTTCGGTGCCGTTCAGCAGGTCGAGGCGCGTGCCGCAAAGGCGCTCGCCTCGAGCAAGTGCAACCGTACAGCAAATACTTTCACGCGGATGCTCGTTGACCAGCATCACATAGGTCTCGCCCGCACGCTTGTAGCGAAGTGCGCGCAGCCAGGGCTGTGGCCTATCGGTCACAACGGTCTGCAGCCCCGCGTCTGCCAGCGCGTCCGCCACATCGGCAAGTGGCGTTGCCGTAAGCCCGTCCAGATCGGCTGCGCCATCCGCGTCATAAAGAGCACTGGGCACTTCGTCAGCAGCGAGCACCGTGACGCCCACGGCCATCATGCGCCTCACCGCCTCCGCTGTTGCCGCGCCAATAAACGAGGCGCCGGACATGACAAACGCCTGGTAGCGGCAGCCGTTAACAGCCAGCATTCCATCGGCAATCGAAACCTCGTAGCGGTCCTCATCCTCAAAAGCCTCGGCAGGCACAAAGTCAAAATCGATCTGCGCGCGCGTGAGCTCGGCCGCTACGCGCTCGACGGGCATGGCGTTGCCGGCCCATTCGGCGTCGGCATGGTACAGAACGGCGACGGGGCAGGCGGCAGTGCCTCCTGAAAGCAATGCGGCCGTGCGATTCATATAGCGCATGAGCTGGCCAAAGTGCGGCCACTGCGGGTTGTTGCCGTGCGCGTAAAAATGCGGCGGGCAGTCCCAGTCGGGGAAGGGCGCCATGCTAAACGCGTGCGGCGTAAACCAGTTAATACCGCGGACGAGCATGTGATCGGCGATCCACTTCATCTCGCGCAAACCCTCGTGCCAGCCAAAGGCGCCAAAGACCTCGGCCATGCAGCGCCCCTGCTTTTTGGGGTCGAGGCGCGCGGCCGAAGAGCCCAGCTTGGCAAGCGCGTACGTAAAGAACTCCATGTTCCATGCGCCGTGGAAGTAGCTGTAGCGCCCGCGGTCAATTCCGGGGGCAAGCTGGTTGATGACCACGTCGACACCGGCCATGTCCTGTCCTGCGACCGCGCGGAAGTAGTGCCCAGCGCCCTGACCCAGGCGCGTGTGACAACTCTTGTCCTCGATCACGTGGCCAATGTGCATGACGCCGTGCGCGCGGCACCAACCGCCAATCTGCTCGTCAAAGCAGCTGCGGTAGAGCTGCGTAGCAAGGTCCATATAGGTGTGGCGAACCTGGGCGCCGTTTGCCTCGCGCGTCCAAAGGCCGTGCAACTTAGCAAGCCAATTCTCGCCAAGCGCATCGCGCAGGCGGTGGGCAAGCTCGTTCGACCACGGCAGCGCTAGGTCGCCTCGCCCGATAAAACTGCCGGTAGAAGCATCGTCGAGCGTGGTGCCCTTCTCGTTCATAAAGCCGGGCTCATCGGTGAAAAAGCCCAAGATCGTTTTGCCAAACTCGTCGCTCAGATGCTCAAACGTGGGCTCGTAGACGGCGTCGATGAGCGCGTGGCACGAGGCGGCGTCGACCATGTTGATGTACTCATCGCGAAAGCCGGTCTTTTGGCTGGTGGCGTACAGCACGATCGTAGTGACGCCGGTGGGGGCGTCAAAACGCAAGCGGGCGGGCGTTCCATCGTCTCCTTGCTCAACAGCGAGCGCAAGGTCGAGCGGCGCACCAGCGGCATCAAAAGCTGCCACGCCCACAAAGCGCTCGGTGGGGTCCATGAGATTACCGAGCTTGATAGTCGTGGACGGTTGGGGACCAACAACCGTAATCGTGCGATGCTTGAGCACGGTTTTCTTGAGCGCGGGGTCGACGCCATCGCCCGCAAGCGCGCCGTTGGCATAGCCTGTGGGGAAGTGGGCGTCGTCGAGCAGCCAGATCTTTAACCCCAGGCGCTTGCACTCGCCGATGATAAAGCGCAGGTCAGACCACCAGCCGTCGCGACAGAAATCGGGATGCGTGCGCGATTCCAGGCAAACCTCGTGGATGTCCGCCCCGGCGATCTGCTCCAGATACTCGGTAATCGTCTCGCGCGCCTCGCCCTTGAGCCACAAGAACGGAAGCACGTGGTTGTCGTAGGTGCCGCCAAGCACCTGCTCAAAATACGCCGCCATATACGCTCCTCCAAAACCAGCCTTTCAAATCCATTGAAGTCAGAGTACGCCGAGCGCGCCGCCCTGCTAATATCAAAACCACGGCAGAATATGACCGAATCAACGATGGGAGCACTATGGAGCTCGCGCGCTTGGATAACCTGCTACTCGAGCTGACCGACAGTGAACGCGCCTATCGCGCGGGCGCCCATTACGACTGGAGCGATGCACTCGGTCAAGGTAATCAGGCAGATATTGATGGCCGATTCATTCGTAAAATTGGCAACCCAACGCTCGCTCTGCACCAAGAAGGCATGCCCGAGGGGCTATCGATTGTTCGCAACTCGCGCTTCAATCCTGTGCCGGAACACGTGCACGATTATGTCGAAATCAGCTATGTCTATCGAGGACGAGCGCCGCAGATCGTCAACGGCGCGCCGCTCATGCTCGCTCAAAACGAGGTCCTCCTGCTCGATGCCGCCTGCCCGCATGCTGTTGGCGAGCTCGATGAGCACGACATAATGCTGAGCGTCATCATCTCGCGGCCAATGCTGCGCCGTAGCCTGGAGCAAAGCCTTTCGCCCGCAAGCGCGGTGTCGCGGTTCCTGCTCAACGCCCTCAACGATGAAACCGACCACCGCGGCCACGTTCATTTCCACACGGGCGGTAGCCGTCGCGTGCGCCGCTATATGCAGGAGATGCTGTGCGAGCGCCTGGACCCCACGCCGGCGAGCCCCCAGATTGTCTCGAGGCTGTTCGAGCTGCTGCTGGTTGAGCTCATGCAAAGCTACGAAGCCGGCCTGCTGCAAACGGACGCACCCGCGCTGCCATCGGCGCAGGTCGCGGCTGCCATGGGCTTCATCGAGCGCAACGCCTGCGACTGCACCCTCGATGACCTCGCCCGCCACCTGCATCTGAGCCCCAACTACGCAAGCGCCCTACTCAAGCGTCAGACGGGCCGCACGTTTATGCAGCTGGCGCAGGAGAGCCGCCTGGCGCGCGCAGCGGCACTGCTCGACGCCGGCGCCACGGCAGAGGCGGCCGCGCGCGAGGCGGGTTATGCCAACATGAGCTTCTTCTACAAAAAGTTTGCCGAGCGTTATGGCTGCACGCCGGCGGCCTATCGTCAGCGTTTGCCCAGATAAAACCGACCAAAATAAACCTGTCCCTTTTTGGCGGGTATCAGGAAGTGTCAGGGGCGGGACGGCGGCAGGCCGCGGACGCGAAAAGAAGTGTCGGGTTTGGCGCCCCCGCCTCCGCATGTCTCCCGCGTGGGCGATACTCGGCTTATCGACCCACGATGCAAAGGAGATGCTCATGGCAAACATCAAGTTCCCCGAGGGTTTCTATTGGGGTGGCGCCACCGCCGCCAACCAGTTTGAGGGCGCTTGGAACGTGGACGGCCGCGGCGCTTCCGTCGACGACCACTTCCTGGGCGGCAGCTACAAGGAGCCGCGTCAGATCACGATCGACATCGACCCCAACCGCTTCTACCCCAACCATGACGGCATCGATTTCTACCATCACTACGAGGAGGATATCGCGCTGTTCGCCGAGATGGGCTTCAACATGTTCCGCATGTCCATCTCCTGGAGCCGCATCTTCCCCAACGGCGATGATGCCGAGCCCAACGAGGCCGGTCTTGCCTTCTACGACCGCGTCTTCGACTGCCTGCGCGCGCATAGCATCGAGCCACTCGTGACCCTCTCGCACTACGAGATGCCCTATCACCTGGTCGAGAAGTACAACGGCTGGGCGAGCCGCGAGCTCATCGGCTTCTTTGAGAAGTATTGCCAGACTGTCTTCGACCGCTACCAGGACAAGGTCAAGTTCTGGCTGACCTTCAACGAGATCAACTGCGGCACTATGGACATGGGCGCCATGATGGAGACCGGTCTGATCCAGGGCTTCGAGGGCCCGGCAAGCGCCATCAAGACCACCGCCCAGCAGCGTTATCAGGCCCTGCATCACCAGTTTGTCGCCAGCGGCCGCGTCGTGCGCTACGCCCACGAGCACTACCCGCAGTTCAAGATGGGCAACATGGACTGCTTTATCCTCTCCTACGCCGCCACGTGCGATCCGGTCGACGTGTTCGCCACGCAGCAGCAGATGAACTCCATGAACTGGTACTGCTCCGACGTGCAGGTGCGCGGCAAGTATCCGTTCTATGCCAAGCGCTTCTGGGCCGAGAACGACGTCGAGCTCGCAATGGAGGACGGCGACCTGCAGGATATCGCCGACGGCAAGGTCGACTTCTACACCTTTAGCTACTACATGTCCGGCACCATGGGCACCCACAAGGACCACGAGATGACCGAGGGCAACATGACCTTTGGCGGCAAGAACCCCTACCTGGAGTCCACCGACTGGGGTTGGCAGATCGACCCGCTGGGCCTGCGCATCGCCCTCAACGAGATCTACGCCCGCTACGAGATTCCGCTGATGGTGGTCGAGAACGGCATGGGCGCCTACGACGAGGTCGAGGAGGATGGCTCCATCCATGATCCGTACCGTATCGCCTATCTGCAGAGCCACATCAAGGCCATGGGCGAGGCCGTCGCTGACGGCGTCGACCTGATCGCCTACACCTGGTGGGGCCCCATCGACCTGGTGTCCGCCGGCACCGGCGATATGCGCAAGCGCTACGGCTTCATCCATGTCGATAAGTACGACGACGGCACCGGCACCTACGAGCGCCGCCGCAAGGACAGCTTCTTCGCATACCAGAAGATCATCAAGTCCAACGGCGCTGAGGGCTTGGAGTAATTGAGTTCCGGCGTTCTGACGAACGCCGGACCGGCGGCCGATTTCGTGACCACGAATGTCGACGACGACGGCATCTGGAACGCCTTCGTGCACCTAGGGCTCATCGAGGGTTAATCAACAAAACGGGCGCCGATGGACAAAGACGTCGGCAGAGTTTTCGATTCGACTCCCCACCTTAGTTTTTGGTCCAATTGGCACTATAATCACCATAGGCATGCGCACTACGTTGCGCTTAATCAAGAGGAGAAAACGTATGGGTCTGTTTGACATGTTCAAGAAGAAGGCTGAGCCCGCTGCTGCCGCTGCTCCCGCCTCCATCTCTGCTTCTGCCGGCGCCGACGTGCTGTGCTCGCCCGTCAAGGGCAAGGTCATCAAGATGGCCGACGTGCCCGATCCCGTCTTTAGCGGCGAGGTGCTGGGCAAGGGCTGCGCCGTGTGGCCCGAGGACGATCTGGTCTACGCTCCCTGCGACGGCAAGGTGACCGTCACCATGGGTCACGCCGTGGGCCTGCAGTCCGATAGCGGCATCGAGGTTTTGGTGCACGTTGGCGTCGATACCGTCAACATGAACGGCGACGGCTTCGAGGGCTTCGTCAAGGCTGACGATGTCGTTAAGGCTGGCCAGCCCATGCTCAAGATTGACCGCGCCAAGATCGCCGCTGCCGGCTACAAGGACTGCGTCGTCGTGGCCGTGTCCAACACCGCCGAGTTCGCCGATGTCGAGCTCGCCGTCGAGGCTGATTCCGCTGTCGCCGCCGGCGATGCCATCGTCAAGGTTGTCCGCAAGTAAATCGCGGCATCGCATAATGTCTAAGGGTGGTCGGATTATCCGGCCACCCTTTTTTATTTCAAGACTTTAGTCTGCTGGCCGCGCAGCGGCCAGCTTCAACCCACCCGCTACGCGGGTGGAGACAAACGGCTTTACAAAGCCACCCCTCCGACCGATATTGACGATTGTTCAGGCCGTCAAGAATTCGAGTCGAAGGGGTGGTCGCCATGGCCCAGAAGGCCTACAGCCTTTCCCACACGAAGTGGATGTGCAAGTACCACATCGTGTTCACGCCGAAGTATAGGCGCAAAGTGATCTACAACCAAATCAGGAGCGACATAGGGGAGATCCTCAGGAAGCTGTGCGAGTACAAGGGGATCGAGATAATCGAGGGGCACCTGATGCCCGACCACGTGCACGTGCTGCTGGCGATCCCGCCGAAGTACAGCGTCGCGAGCGTCATGGGCTACCTGAAGGGGAAGAGCTCGCTGATGATATTCGACAGGCACGCCAACCTCAAGTACAAGTTCGGCAACAGGAAGTTCTGGGCGGAGGGCTACTACGTGTCCACCGTCGGCCTGAACGAGGCGACGATCGCCAAGTACATCAGGGAGCAGGGGTCCCACGACATCGCGCTGGACAAGCTGAGCGTGAAGGAGTACGAGGACCCCTTCAAGAGGAGGTGACCCCGCCGGTTCGACCGGCGCGCCACGGGTCAAGATGCACTAGGCCTGGACGAAGTCCGGGCCCGCGCCTTTAGACGCGAGCCCGGGGCCCGTGGGTTATACCCTAAGAGCAAACCACCCTTTTTAAGGGTGGTTCTGATT
>CALBBA010000009.1 GCA_937926755.1 uncultured Collinsella sp. | reverse complement strand
ACTATGGCAATCCGCAGAACCGCTTTTGGCGCGTGATGGCCGCGTGCCTCGGTGTGTCCGTGCCGCCCAATGAGGGCGATCCTTTGGCGAGCGGTGAGCCCGCGACGCTCGATGCCTCGATTGCCGCCAAGCGGGCTATGCTGCTCAACGGCGGCGTGGCCCTGTGGGACGTGATCGAGAGCTGCGACATCAAAGGCTCGAGTGACACGAGCATCAAAAACGTTGTTCCGGCGCATATCGAGCGCATTACCGGCGCAGCTCCCATTGAGCAGGTGATATGCAACGGTGGTACAGCTGGTCGGCTCTACAAGCGCTACCTACAAGAACGCACGGGGCTGTCGGCCATCGTTCTGCCGTCGACTAGTCCCGCCAATGCGGCATGGCGCCTAGAGCGCCTTGTTGGGCGCTGGCGCGAGGCCGTTGACTGGGGCGCTCTGTAATTTAGATATCTGATTGGGCGCGGGTGCCGAGGCGTTTCATGATGGCATGCCAGATCGGTGCGGGCAGCGCGGGCTTGACGCGCACCATGCCGTCGGCATCGACGCTACCGGCATTGCCACCGCCAAGCAGCTGCGCATGCTCAATGGAGCAGCCCATGCGCACAGCGCCCACAAGCTTATCCATCGCTTCCGAAAATGGCCGACGCAAGAGGCCCATACGCGGGGAGTGGCGAAGTGCTGCGATGCCGCTGCCGGCGCAGACGGCAACGCCGCCACACCATGGCAGGTCACGTAGAAGACATGCCCGATACAGGCGGTCGAGAACTTCGTCCGCCTGCTTGTTGTTTTTGGACGCGGCCTGGACGACGACATAGATGCGTGTCTCTGTATTTCCAAGGCGATCGAGTATCTGCTCGACAGCGATCATAGCCTCATCGTCAAATGCATCATCAACAGCGAGCACCATGCCATCGACTGCACCGGCATCATCCGCCTTCAAGTCAACCGGGCGGGGGAGTACGGTGTCGGAAAGCCGGGCGTAGGCCGCGATGGCATCTTGCAGGTCCCAGAGCAAAAACTCAAGATCGGAGCTATTGGGAACGCTGATATACGCAATGGTTTGCAGCGTTTTTGGTACATCGCCGCGTGCGGTCGTCTCCATGTCGCCTCCTTTCCGGTTGGTTTCCGTTTAGGTTACACCGTCTGGCGGCGCCTAGCCGCGCTATCCTAGTGCAACCCTTACGAAAGGAACGCCATGCGACTGCCCATGA
>CALBBA010000008.1 GCA_937926755.1 uncultured Collinsella sp. | reverse complement strand
TCCTGCTTTCTACGGCCAGGGAAGCGGCCCTTACACCAACATTCGGCACGCGATCGCGGTCAGTATGCAGGAAGCAAGCGGAAACACCTTACAAATGACTGCGTCGCGATGGGCCCTTCGGAGCGCTTCGACTATATCATGAGTATCTTTTCCGAGGGCCCCCTGTGGCGTTTCTCTGATTACCTTGATACGGACATCTCAATGATGACCGTTCACTCCGCTAAGGGGATCGAGTGGGACACCGTTTTCATTCCGGGCGTTACGCGTTTTGATTGGCCTGGAGTGATTTGCTCTCGGTGCGAAAGAGCTAGTATATGCTCGCGTTCTGCGTATGGATGCCGGATCGTTGATGCGATGAATATGCCAGACGGGCTTATTGAGGAAATGGGCCTGCTGTACGTCGGCGTCACTCGCGCCCGCAAAGCGGTATATGTCTCCGCTTCTGTGCAGCGCAGGACAAATTACGGGAACTATCAGGTTGCCTGCCCTTCTTGCCTAACGTTTCTTCCGGGCATTGAGCCCGTGAGTTGGACGGTAATGGACGGTGAGGGGTGATTGTTGGCGGAATGGAGTGTGTCCACTATTGGCTCGAGGTCTAGTCGCGGCTCTTGCTGTGGTCTCATGGAGTGTGCCCAAGCTGTTCTTTGGCTAGAACGGCTTGGGCACTAGCGTTTTGGTGGGATGCGGTGTTTGTTTAATTAGCCACTGTTGAATATTGTGAAGCAGCACCGTGGCATTAGCCTAGGCGCCGTGGCCGACATGGGCCCCAATGCCTATTTGCTAACGTCTGGCTTGGCAGCGCTGTTGCATGTTGGCTTCGCTCATGTTGATGCAGGTCGTATTATGCGCCTCTATCCGCGATGGTTGTATCTTTCCGGACGAAGTGATCGAGCGCCATCACTTTGGGCCTGGATGCAGTCGTCATGGAGCTGCGCACAAGGCCACTTGATGGATCTTCGGTGCTCTACAATGGCGGTGCCAGACGCTGATATAGCTGCTGATTGAAAGACATTCTGGTAAGTTCACTATTGCCCAGTTCTTTGACCCGCGGGTCCCTGTCATTGTTGCCGTATATCAACGCGGATAGATCTTCTACAAAACGCTTGCGTCTATTTTCAATATCCTGCTTATAGGGAAGCTCATCTTTATTGGCTCCCCATACCGATTCAATCACTTCATCAAGATATTGGATGAAGTGATCGCTGTGTTTCGCAAGTTCGTAGACAGCTTCGTAGCCAGTACTGGTCTTCATTTCGTGCCAGGCGAGCGGGTCATAGTAAGCGAGAATGTTTACTACAGGAAGCAGACCCTGATCTGGGAAATGCTGAACCCTTCCATTCCCAAAGTGCTCCCAGTGGTTAGCAATGTATCTAGATAGATTTGTTATAGAGTCGATAAGCCTGTTGCAGGCTCTTAGTGAGGCTTGTTTGTAGCCGAGCAAATCGATGGTTATATCCATGAAGGTATATCCATCCATTGTATTGATTCCTTTATACAGAAGGTAATCAGCCGGTTTTATCGGATTTAGCTCAAGACGTTTGTCGTAGAAGCGCTCGAGGTATTTTCTGCCGTCGAATCTTGGGCCATATACGCCCTGGAGGGAATGTGCAAGCTGCGTAATGTCGGTCGAATAAACTACAACGATGTTGTCTTGCTGAAACAGCGTTTTTGTTTGTTCGAGTACCTTTATTGCGAATTCGGGCCGGCAGCGGTCGAGTTCGTCGATAAAGATGATGGCTCGGTCGGCTACCTCGGGAAGATTGGTCTTAATGAGTTCGTCAATTTTGCCACGAAGTTCTTTCTCATTTTTGTACTGTTCGAGAAAATCGGTTCCGCTGAAATTTTCAATGACACCATTGATGTCACCGCCATATCCGATAAGGGAAGCGGCGGCTTCTATGGCGCCAATGACCCCCTTGCCGAAATCCTTTCCCCCCTTGACGCTCTGTTCGTCTGCGGCATTAGCGATGGAGGCCAATATGGGCAAGATCGGATTCTCGAAATGGTCGTCTTCCCATGCGTTGAAATAAATGGGCAGACATGGCGTCGCGGGGAGTTCTGTCGCGGTTTCTCCTAGCGTCGCGTTAAGTGTCTCTAGGTTGATATCGAGAGCCGGATTTGCCATTTGCAGGACTCTCGCAACTTGCTTTACAAAGAATGTCTTGCCAGAGCCCCAAGGTGCATCAATGACAAAGGTATACGGAGGCTCAACCGCAATGAGCATCTTTAGAAAGTCCTCGATTTCTCTCTTGCGGTGAAGCGGGTCTTGGGTAAGAGCGTCTTCAATTGCTTTCGGTGTAGGTTCTTCGTCGGCTCGTTTCATGGTGTCTGCGTTCTTTCTGTGGGCGGGGTTTCGTTTCGGTCTTACTCGTTCTGTAAATAGGATCGAAGGGTTTCTTCTTGTCTAACTTTCATCCGTAGGTTTTACCCTTTAAGTGTTTAACAATGCCTAGACCTGCTATTTTCCATACGCAGTGAAGTGGTATGGTGCTTGAGCTTATGCTGATTTCTATTTGTGTTGGGAGATTGATGGTTAACAAGTCCCGAGAGGGCAGGGACGGTGGGTTTGAAACCTCCGATGTCCTGATCACGGTTTTAACCTCCGCGGCCCTTCCGGTCGCCTCGCGCATCCTTACGCTTGCCTTTGGGGATAATTCCTTGTGGTCTGTCGACCGATTGTTCATTATCTTTTTTGCATCATTTTCAGGATGGATATTGAGAAGTTATCTCCAGCTTGTCGTGGAGAGAAACGGAATGAGGGATAAAGGCTATACGTTTATGGATTTAGGTGCGTCGGGGAATGCCATTTGGACGTTTCCCGTTGCTCTTTCTCTATTTTGTTGGAATCTAATACCAGGCTTAATCTCACTTCTTGCTATCTATTGTGTCGCAGTTTTTCTGCTTTGGAAGTATCGGAATGTCTTTCGCATTGACGTGGGAAGAATGGTATTTATCGGGTTGTGTACGCTTCTTACCGTGCTTGTCGCGGAAGCGTTCTGTGCGGTCTATTTGCCTGATTCGGTATCTGAAATATATCAATTTGTTATCTATACGTTTACGTTGGTTTTTATTATTTCGTTTAATTTTGCGCTCGATCGCTTTCGAATAAAACGCTTCGGTCGCAGGAAATAGGACCCATGATCTTATAAGGGTATGAGGACAACATGGACACTTCTACAAAAAATCAAACGCTCGTATATCGCTTTGTCGATGTAGATCCCGAAGAAGGCCTGGACGCCAAGGACCTTTCTAAGTTCCTAAGCCAATTTGACGGACTGATAAAAGAGGTCGCAAAAGAGTCGGGCACCTTAGAAAATACGTCTATAAAAGTGCGCCCATTTAAAGAAGGCTCTTTTATTACGGAATTCGTGATCCATTGTGTGCCCGGATTGATTGACGCGTTAAACAGTGATGCTATATCCGCAATTAATAATGCCGGCGGTCTTCTGGAGGGTCTATTTTGTAAAGCGGACCAAATTTTAAAAGCTTAAGGAGAGAACTCTAAACATAAGCCAACTGACAATGGAACTTTCGTATATGGAGAGGGTTCGGACGCAGTCGTTGTTCCTGTTGAGATCCACGCGCTAGTCCAGTCCCCAGAAATCGCTGAGAAATTTTCTAAGGTCATCACTGGTCCGATGAAATCTTTCAAGAGGCCTTCGAGGGAGATTGAGATTAAGATTGCCGGTAGTAAGGCTTCAGAGGATGCTATTTCTTTTTCTTCAAGCGAGGCGACTTATTTTGACAGCTATAAAGAAGAAGCTTTAAAGGCAACGCAAGAAGAGACGGTTGAGTATTCGTCCCACAATATCTGGGTTCGACCGTTATTTGGTTCCTACGGTGGAGATGTTTCCGGATATACATTTGAGTCGGGCTACGAGGACGAGCAACGAACATACAATAAGGTTCAAATAGACGACCGTGATTTTCTCGAACGCGTGCGAGATGGTGAGTATCGTTTAAATAGTGGCGACCTAATGCGTGTCGATATGACCATTAAAGAGGTCATTAATTTGAGGACGCAAAAAGTCCGAACCGCCGCATGCCATATAACTAAAGTTAGAGATTACCGTCCGATGAAAAGATGTGAACAGCTGACCTTTGCTGATTTTGTTGATGGGGAGAATAATGACTGACGTGCCGAATCAGGCCAATCGATTTGCCCGGACATTGAATGTAGTTCTGCATGCTCCGC
>CALBBA010000007.1 GCA_937926755.1 uncultured Collinsella sp. | reverse complement strand
GACGGGCTTAAGGCCGTGACTCGTATCGACACGATGACCGCCGCCGACTGACCCGTATTTCCCAATTTTTTCAACCCCTGCAATCCAATCGGATTGTGGGGGTTTCGCATTAAAAGGAGACTTATTTTGACTCAGATTCCAGCCGACGCGAACGAAGTCATCGACTCTCTTTCCGCGCAAATCGGCACTCTCACCAAGCAAATCGCAATCCTGACCAGCCAGCTCAACGCGGCCATGAAACTGATTCCCGCCGACGTGCTCGAAAGCGTGAAGGGAGACACTGATGCAGAGGATTAACTGGTTCACCAATCCGAATCTCACCGGCCCGCTGACCGGCATCAACAAGTGGGGCGACGTCACAGCGAGTGTCAACAAAACCAACCACCAGCTGGTAGTGTCAGGGAGCAACGGCGGCTACGGCTTCAACGTGGACGTGCCGGCGAACACGCCGCTCGTCGTCTCCATGTTCGTGTACACCGACATCACGAAACAATCGACCCCGGTAGCCATCATAGACGTGGACGATGCGGGCAAGGTGACGGTCCTGGCCGGCGTCAATCCGAAATCCAACGCGAGCACCATGGTCACGCGCGTCACCAGCAAAACCGGCAAAATCAGGTTCGAGGCCTACCCGGTATCGGGCACGACCGTGAATTTTGGTGACTTGCTTGTCGAACGCGCCGACACTTACGATAAAGCCGTGGGGGGGGGGCTTCCGGGCTTCTTCTCGGGGGACACGATGCCACGCGATTAAGGCGATTCGTCGGGCGGGTGATGCCCGATGATAGTCACGAACCTGATAAGCAGTCCACGCGCCCACGTCACGCTGCAACCGGGCCAGTACACGCCGATTTCGACCATCGAGAAGACTCCGGGTACCACATACTGGTGCACGGTCTGGTTGGACGTGTCGGGCGGCTCCGTCACGATAGAAAACTGTCCGGGCACCTTCAGCAAGAGCCAACGCATCGGATGGGCCTTCACGCCCACGATCGCGAATCCGATGAGCCTGAGATACAAGGTCGTGTCCGGCAGTCCGACCGTCAAGGTGTGGAACATGGTCATGTGCGAGCTGGGCGAATACCAGGCGAACAAGGCCTTGCTCGACGGCCTTTACTTTTTCGACGGGGATACGATGCCGCTCGCCTGACCCTCTTGGGGGTGGTGGCATGACTCCCATCGTTAATCACTGCGTCATGCCGAAAGACGGTGTGAGCGTCAAGACGACGAACACGACACCATCGGACATCACCTTCACGGGGTTGACGGCGGGCGTGAAATACCATGTGAGCGTCGTCTGTTACATGCTGTCCACGAGTGGCGACAATCCGCGCTTGCGTCTCACCACCAATGGCAGTGATAGTGGGCTGGTCAGTTCGAATGGTCGCGTGGATTACGTCTTCACCGCCGCCAGCACTACTCACGGCATTCTCGTCGGTCTGAACAGTTGCACGGTCAATCTGAGCAAGGGCTTGTGCGTGCCTCAAGACCAGTGGCAGCAGCTTGTCTCGTTGGGATTGCCGGGCAATTATTTCGATGGCGACACCATGCCAAAAGATTAAACGATTTCAAGGAGATGTGATGTGTTTCAAACGTTTTTAGCGGGTTTTGGTGGCGTGGGCGGCGCGTGCGCGGTCATCACCTTGTGCCTCAAGATTTGGCCGGGGGCGCTCGAATCATTGGCTACTGGGCTGTATGCCCACGTCAATCCCGAGCGCTTGCCGTATAACAGCGTGCTTTCCCAGCATTTCGCTAAGACGAGGCAGCTCGGCGAACGTTCCGAACGGTTTGACGGGCGGCTGGACGAATTGTGCAGGGACACGATAAAAAACACGCTCATCAGCCTCATCTACGGCAACCAAAGCCACGACCATTCCGAAGCCGTCCGATACGAGCTGGCTAAGCTCGAAAAACTCGACGCGCAATGCTGGATCATCTCAGCCGCCGAAAAATACTTGGAGGACCGGCAATGATGCGTCTCATGATCGCGGGCGGCACCTACCTGCTGCTCCTCGCACTCATCTTCATGTTCAACCATGGCGCGCACATGCGCTGACATCGATTTTCACAACCGCAAGGCCATCTCTTCGGAGGTGGCCTTTTCTATTGCCCCGTGAGGGGCGGGAAGGAGGCCGTCATGGACGATGTGACCATGACGCCGGAAATGACACCGCAGGGCGATTCGATGCCGCCCGAGAGCATTCAGGTCGTGTCCGAGGAGGACGCGGCCAAGGCCGTCGAAGGATTGGAGGACTGACATGGCAAGCGTAAGCACTTTGATTAACCGCATGCGCTATTGGTGCGCCGTCGCCAACATGGGCTATTCGCAGGCGGACCGATGGAACTTCAACCCTGCGGCCGGTAACTGCGACTGCTCCAGCCTGGTCATCCACGCCTTGCGCGAGGCGGGCTTCGATACCGGCACGGCCACCTACACCGGCAACTTGTCCGACAATCTGACCCGTCGCGGTTGGACTCGTCTGCCGGCGAACGGCAGCCCGCAGCCGGGCGACATCCTGCTCAACGACGTGCACCACGTGGCCGTTTGCCTTGGCGGCGGCAAGCTCGCACAGGCAAGCATCAGCGAGCGTGGCACAGCCTACGGCAAGGCTGGCGATCAGACTGGCCGCGAAACCAACATCCGCAATTACTACAGCTATCCATGGAATTGCTATCTGCGATACCAGGGCGCCCAGTCTTCCGCTCCAGCCGCCAATTCCGGTGCCATCGCAGTGGATGGCAATGTCGGCCCGGCCACGGTGCGCCGTTGGCAGCAGGTCATGGGCACTGCGGTGGATGGCATCATCAGCGGCCAGCAGGTGCCTGACGGCAGGACCTACGCGCGTCCCGCGATCGACAGTTCGGTGGTCCGCTACGGTGCTGGCGGCAGTGATCTGATCCGTGCCGTGCAGTGTCGCCTGGGCTGTGGCACTGATGGTCTGCTTGGCCCGGCCACCATTCGCGCCATCCAGGCGCATTTCGGGTTGGCTCAGGACGCGAGCTTCGGCCCCGCGACCGCACGCGCCTTGCAGTCGGCGCTCAACCAAGGACGATTCTAGGGAGGTTTCAATGGCTCAGCATGCAGCGCCAACGACTTTGGAAACTACAGTCAACAACCTGACCAACGAGTGTGAGGATGGTCAGGACAACCAGCCGCCGGACGCGTATACGCCGGTCTTCAGCAAGCAGGTTAGGACCGTGGTCTACGTGCTTGGCTTGGTCGCCTCTTGCGTCGGCCTCGGCTTCATGACCTTTGGTGACGCGGCTGTCGGCGGATACATCAGCACCGTGGCCGGCTTCATCGCCAGCGGTCTCGGAGTGGCCTACAATCCGCTGCGCCGTGATTGATTTTTTTTGGCGTGAGACTCAAACTCGCGCCGGAAACTCAAACTCGGGTGTGGAAAAATTTGCGGCACTGTAGTGTCCGTGGAATTTTTTACACCCGTTTTTTAACTTTTGCCCCTTCTCCATCATGGAGGAGGGGTTTATTTTTAGGACTTTCAAAATGGGCATCAGACAGCAGACGATTGACGATTATGGGTCGTTCGTGGAGAAATTCAAGCCGAAGAAGACCACGGACGACTGCTACACCCCCCCCCGCAGTGTATGGGGCGATAAAAGACTGGGCTTGCCGGGAATACGGTATAGACCCTGATAAGGTGGTGCGCCCGTTCTATCCGGGCGGGGACTACGAGCGGTTCGACTATTCGGGCGGTGCGGTGGTTGTGGATAATCCGCCGTTCAGCATCCTGTCGAAGATCTGCACGTTCTATCGGACGGAGCAAATTCCGTTCTTCCTGTTCGCGCCGTATCTCACGATCTTCTCCAGCACGTCGCGCAATGGGGCGCACATGATCGTCACGGATTCGACCATCGAATACGCGAACGGCGCGCAGGTCAACACGTCGTTCGTGACGAGTTTCGGTGATGACCTGATCCGCACCGCGCCGGACTTGGCCAACGCGATCGACGAGACCGTGAAGCGCGTCAGGAAAGAGCAACGCAGGCATCCGCCGAAATACTCGTATCCGCCTGAACTGCTTACCGTGAGCAGGCTCGGGAAGATTGGCAAGCAGGTCGAGTTCTGCGTCAAGGCTTCGGACGTTGCGTTCACGAGGGCTCTCGACTCGCAGAAGGCCGTGAAGAAGGCCATCTACGGCGGCGGCTATCTCCTGAGCGAAGCTAAGGCCGCAGAGCTGAAGGCCGCAGAGCTGAAGGCCGCAGAAGATGTGACGGTATGGCCGCTCAGCGATTCCGAGAAGCGGATCATCGAAAACCTCGCATGAAAAATCGCGCAGTTTAAATCCTGTTGGAATATTTTGCGCCAACATGTAACATCGCCCCTCTCTCAGCATTACGCTGGGGGAGGGGCTTTTTGTGTTTCGCACGGTAGAATCATCATCATGACCAAGAAAGAGCATGATGATTTTTGGACGAAGTGGAAGCGCGAGCTCACGAAGGATGTGAAGGCCGACAGGATGCACGGCGGTGAAGCTGATTTCAGTCGAATACATGGCGCAACATTGGACACTCAAGCCTTATACGACCTGCTGCCGAAAATCTGACCACACATTGCCCCTCTCTCAGCCAAGGCTGGGGGAGGGGCTTTTTCGTGTTTTAGGAAGAAAAACGCTTATTTACAGGCGAGCAACGCATTTACGTCCTTCACCCGCACTATTGTTATATTTGTTCTATTTCGACACGAGAACAAGCACAACGATAGCGAGGGTCAGTATTGTTGCACCAATAGGACTCTCCTTCCGTTTTGTTATGCGGAAGTTCTACCAACAACTGCTAGCCTTGGCAGGACTTCCGCGTAACGTTCATAAAAAATCCCTCCCAGCTATAGGCTGGGAGGGATTATTTCTCTGCTTCCGAGAGTCCGTATCAAACGATTGTCGGAAACTTCCATGGCGTCACCGCCATTTTCAACGTTATTCCAATCCACGCGCCCAAGATTGAGCTTGGGGTATCTTAACCGGACACTCAACATTCCGGTGCGACAAAAACAGTATATCACAATTGCGGATACGCGTGACGGTCAAGCTCCGTCACATCCACGGTCTGATTCGACTGCGGTCCACCCTCGGCGAAGTCACCTTCGCCGGCAACCATGTCGTTCGCCTGTTCGATGCAGTAATCGACGTCATCCACGATGTAGGCGGGCTCCATGCTGTCGTCGGCGAAGCAGGTCTCCAGGTTTCCGACCTCGAAAAAGTCGGCCGACCAGTCGGGGCCGTAACCCGGATTCTCCTCGTTCCATTCGCGGATGGTGATTTCAATTGCCTTGTTGTTGTCGATGAGCGTGACCATTTTGTTTGCTGACACAAACGGACAAGAGGTGGAGCCGGGCAATGTAAAGCTCCGCCTCTCTTATAATTGGCCATGTCAGCAAAGGAGACCATCATGGCCTACACGATCCGCCAATACGCGACGAAATCCGGCAAACGCTACGAAGTCAGATACCGCAAGCCGGACGGCACGACCACAGGCAAAAGAGGCTTCCGGCGCAAGATGGACGCCGACGCATGGGGTGCGGCCAACGTGACCACCGCGAAAAGCGTCGGAGCCTACATCGACCCGCAAGCCGGAAGACGCTTGGTCGAGGATTTTTGGGAGCCGTGGATAGCGGCCAAAAAGACCAAAGCCAAGCCAAGCTACGTCAAGTCGCTGGAAGACGCTTGGCGCGTCCACGTGGAGCCACAATGGGGCATGCGGGAAGTGCAGTCGATCGCGCGAGGCGAGGTGCAGAAGTGGGTCACCGATCTGGCAGGACGACGCAGTGCGTCGGTGACGATTCGCGCCGAGAATCTGCTTCGCAGCCTCATGGAGAGGGCAAAGGCCGATCGGTGCATCCACGACAATCCATGCGACGGCATCGAGCTGCCGCGCAAGCAGGTGCGGAAGCACGTCTATCTCTCGGCTGACGAATTGTCTCGTGTGGCGATGCAGTGCGGGTGGCGTGAGCCGATCGTGCTCACGTTGGGATTGTGCGGCATGCGTTGGGGCGAACTCGTCGCCCTGCGTGTGGAGGACGTTGACCTGCAACGATGCAGGCTCCATATCTGGCGCAGCATCACCAGACTGTCCAGCGAGATGGTGGAGACGGATCCGAAAACACATGAGGGGCGCGTCGTCATGTTCCCGCAGATTCTCAGACCATTGCTTGCCGGGCAATGCAACGGACGTGGCCCGTCGGATTTTCTTTTCACGGCTCCAGGCAAGCCGTTGGACGAACCGATGGGCAATGGTTGGAATCCGACTCGGAGCGATGGCTGGTTCGCCGTCGCGTTGCGCAGGGCCGGCGTCGAGCGCGGGCATATGACTATTCATGATCTGCGGCATACGGCGGCGTCACTTATGGTGCAGTCTGGCGCGAACGTCAAGACCGTGCAAAGGCAGCTGGGGCACAAGAGCGCCGCCATGACATTGGATGTTTACGCCGATCTCTTCGATGATGATCTGGACGAGTTGTCGGAGAGGATGGGTGGTTTGCTTTTTTCGCGGAATGTGGGCAAAATGTGGGCAAACGTGACGCGAGGTGTCGATGGAACCGTTGAAACGGTTGGTGTCTGAGGCTTTTCGCCGGTGGGTTCGAGTCCCGCTGGAGGCACTTTTTCAAACCGCCAGAAATGGCGGTTTTCCTTTTATTTCCAACGGTTTTCAGACTTTCCTAATTCACTCCAATTCACTCCAAATCACGCCATTTCTCTACAAAACGTGGGCAAAATGTGGGCACGGAATCAAAGGTACATGTGCTGTCGCACGTATGCTTCGACCTCAGCGTTTTCCTCTGGAGTGCCGATGGTCAGAAGCCAGACGGCATTGTTCTTGCGCTGCACGTTGCCCTTGCGAAGGCATTTGATGAGTCCTGCGGCTTCGAGCTTCTTGGCGATTTTGCCGATGCGGTTGTAGGCCAGCTGCTCGCGCTTCGGATTGCGCGGCTCATTGCCGATCGCCACGAGCTCATCCATTGACTGTGGGAGCGTCATGCCCCAATCGATAGCGATTTTGAGCCAGCCGGAAGCGTAGGTGCGCGGCATCATGTGCTTCTCCTTTGCTGCCTTGTCCAGCGGCCAGTCAGCGGTGAGCCATGCCATGCGGCTGAGCAGGGCGTATTGCGCGAAGTCGAAACTGCGTGCGCCCTTGTGGGTGACGGTGAGTTTTCCTTGGCTTGCGAGTTCTTCGACTGCCAGCATGTTGCGGTATCCCATTTCACGGTCCATTTCCGACCTCCAAGCCATGCGTTACAATGGTTTTGGAAGTCTTTGAGTGAGGCTTCATGTTTTACCTCCGCGGTGCCGTTAACACTGCGGAGGTTTTTTGTTCTGAAACACATTATACGCTAACTTGCAAACATGTGTGTATGGCGTGTTGTAAACAAGGGCGCATATTAACCTTGCAAGCGGAAAATACTAACTTGCAAACATGCAATATACATATATACATATGTAACAATTTTCATTCTTTCATACAGCGCCAATGCGCCGAAATGAAAGAATATAAAGACTTATAAAGACTTATAAGGCAATATAAAAGCCCCACAATCGTGGGGCTTTGCTGTTCTCAGAGGCTGTTCACTGCGTTGTAGAATTCCTGCGCGTCCTCGGCCTTCTTGAATTCCAAAGGTAGTGAGCGCAGCGCGCTGTACTTCCATGTGACGGTGCGCTTCTTGATCGTCACCCCTTGCAGGTCGCTCACCTTGTAGGCTTCGGTCTTCTTGTACCGGTGCAGATACGTGGTGCCCATATCCACTTCCAAGCGATTCGCATAAAGCCGGATAGCTAAGAACAGTGGGTGGGTGAGCCTATCGCACTCATAGATAGCGCCCGGCGCGGGCTGTGGTCGTTTCGCCATGATTACTCCCTTCTCTTTTTTGCCTTGATTCTATCTCGCTCAGATGATGCTGACACGCTCGGCCATGACTTGCCGGAAGTCTCCGAGGACTTGTGTCGTTATGTCGAGTTCATCATGTTGGCACGGAATCATCTGTACATTCTTTTCAAGAGCGCCTAGCCGATTTTTGCATCGAGAAACGCATGATCGCCATCGACATAAGCCCGCTCGATCAACTCATGCGTATCGGCGTAAAGCAGATCGTTGGACGGATACTCCTTCGCCATCTGACTTTGGATGTCCTGATCGGAAAGCGACGGGTCAAGAATCTTCGCCATGATGGGGAATACGCTGTCGATCTCATCATGTGGCCCATCGACGTAGACGCGGATCATATCGTTCTCCCCGTATCCGAGCACTGCCCCGTAGACCAGCACGTCCACTGACGATTGGCCCAGTCTCCCGTGGAGGGCGTCTGCGGTGGAGAAAGCGCCGGTGCGATACTCCGTCCGATAATAGGGGCCGGTCGAATCGCTCGGCGTGAATTTCTCGACGTCGGTTATCTGCGTCGAGGAGTTCGCGTTGAACTCGTCCACAAAGCTCTGCGCCGTCTTCTCGTCTTCCTGTTGTTGTGGCTTCGACTGCTGCGTGCTGACGTCCGGCGTCTTGGCCGTCGTGGAATCCGGCTCCTGCTGGCTTCCGCAGCTACAGGCCGTCGCCAGGAGAAGCGTCGCAGCTGTGATGGCAATGATTTTTTTACGCATTGAAAACCTTTTCTTTGGTATCGCTAAAGGTGATTCGTCCGTTAGGTGAGGTGTTGAGCGTGGCTTGGTAGTCCGCAAGCACCTGCATGGTCACGTTCAGCTCGTCTGCTATCGACCATAGGTCATCGTCGTACATGTGTTCGAGCAATGCAAGCTCAGCAGGATCGACGAGCGTGAGGGCGGTCTGCGTTCGCGCCCGTCGCTCCTGCTTCGAACGATCGTTCGAACAACCGGTGTCGCCATGCTTCCAGTGCAGCAGCTCATGCGTGAGCACGCATCTTTTCGCCGTGTAGGTAAGGCGCCTGTCAATGAGTATCACGCTGTTGGATGCGTCGTAGCAGCCCCATAGTCCGTCCGGCAGGATGGCGCTGGACACAGTGACAGGCAGTCCGACAATGGCGCGGCGCATGGCACCGTAGGTCATGCGCCGGTCGATCGGCAGGTCAGGCAGGCTCGTCGTAATCCGGCCCAGCCTCTCCATTGATGGCCTCCTGCTTGCCCTGAGCGTTATAGGCGGCAAGACCGTAACCGCCTGCCTGCGCTTTCCTCTCGGCGGCTTCGACCGCATGGCGCTTGGAGTCCATCACGATGTCTCCGATGGATACGCCGGTCACTTCGCTGATGCGTTCCAGGTCGCTCAGATTGAGCGGGCGCGTGAAGTTCTGCCGTTTGTACCAGTAGTCCTCGCCGAAGCCGCAGGCCTTGGCGAAATCCTTGACGGTCATGCCGCTAGCTTTTTGAAGTCTGACGCATTCTCGCATGACCTGTTTTGCGAATGCGGTCACTTCATTTGCTCTCATACCCATGCCTCCATTATAGCCAATTACGTAGTCATTGTGTATAAATTGTAAAGAACTATGCAAATTCATAGGTTTAAACTACGAATTTGCGTAGAGTAAAAACCGTCGAAAGGAAAAACGAGATGTTGAGCACCAAGAAGACCAAGACCCCCGACCACTACCCGTGCGGCCACATGCGCGGCCCCGGCTGGCACGACTGGCGCGCCTGCCTCACCAAACAGGGAATCGAGGAGGATGAATGGCCGGTCTGACGGAAACAGCCACCAGAAACCTCAAAGCGGAACTCGCCAGACACGACAAGACACCGAAAGACCTAGCAAAAGCATGGGGCCTCGAAATCAGAGCCGTAAACAACAGGCTCAAAGGCCACACGCCACTCTCGACGGACGAAATCGAAAAAGCGGCATCCATGCTCGACATGGAACCAGAAAACCTCGTCATGCTCCTCATCCAGCCAATTGACAGCATCAAACAATTCAAAGCCTAAGGAAACCGAACATGAGCCAGTTGCTTAACCCGCCGGCGCCACCGGAATCGAGGAAAACCATGAAACCAAGAATCGAACTCATCGGCACCACCGGCTACGCCATCCGCATCCAGGAAGACAAGAGCGGCCAACTCATCGAACTCCACGCGGACGGCGAGGAAGTCCTTGCGGACATCCCTGAAAGCACCCTCGACAACTTCGCCTACACGCTCAACGACGACCTAGGGAACATGCGATGAGCCAATCATTCGAACTGCGAATCATCGAGGACGGCACGCACAGCAGTGACCACAGCTGCCTCATCGGACTCAGATTCGACATGGCAGGCGGATACCAGGAACACATGCTCAACAAAACCGACCTCATGAACCTCCGCCGCGAAATCGGACGAACACTCAAAGAACTCAACCAGAAGAAGGACAAGAAATGAACATCTTCCAACAGCGAGAAAAAATCATCGAAGACCTCATCACGGCATGCAAGGACCACGACGAAGAGAAAACCAACCACCTGCTCAACCAACTCACGGAACTCGACAAGTCAGCCGAACAGAAGCCACTGCCAGAAGAACCGAAGGAGCGGGGCTTCTATGTCACCGCGAATGATGGTCGGCTCCTGCTTAAGGACATCGATGATGACTGGTCGGCGCGCACATGGGATAACTGCTCGGCTAATCACATGTGGAATGGCGATAGACAGTATGTGAAGTGGCTGACTGTCTGCGAAACGCTCCCGCCTGAAGCCTTCCCGTTAAAGCGAGTGAACACTGGAGACGGTAACGATGACTGACCATGATTACTGGCTTGAAGACATGCAAGCAATGAAGAAGCGGCGGAAGCCGAACTACACGCGCCGCCGCATCCTCTTCGCCATCGTCAGCATCGGCCTCATCTCCAGCCTGACCATCATGCTCACCTGGAATGGCGGCAGCACCACCGCCGCGCTCATGGTGGAAGGCGTGTACATCGCCACCGCATTGTGGCTGATCGTCAGATTCGCGCCACGCGACTAAAAGACTTCCCGCCAGCCGACAGTCCAACAAAACAAACCATTTAGGGATGTTTTCGCGGACATCCACGTTCACCATTGTCGGCTGGCGGGAACCATAACTGAATATCGACAAACAACAAATCCGCCACGGCGTTTACATACACCATTCTGTCATGGCTTCGGCTGGGCGACGGTTCGCCCGTCCACGGATTCCAATCCTCTTCTCTCTCTATCAAGAAACGCAGACACTCCGGTGTCTGCAAACCCTTTCAAGTCCGCCTGACGGCCAGTCACCGTCGGCCACGCCACCGGCCGCCAGCATGTTCAGGTCATGCTCCAACGGTCAAAGGGGCGTTCGGAATCCAAGGACGGCATCGGTCCGACACCGGTGCCAGCCACTCAGCACCATCCACTCGTCAGGGTGGGGCCTACAACGTCAACAAGCAAAGGAAACACAATGGACGAAAACAAACCACAGGTGGCAACATGGGCGCTCTGCGTCGGCATCGACTCCGACAATCCGGAATTCGACCCCGCAATCATAGGCACACTCAGCATACCGCTGGACGCATTTAAAGGCGGTTTGATCGGCGTCACCCTTGCCAGCAACATGGGCGAGGGCACCGTGCTCGCCGCCAGAATCGCATGCCAGGCCATCGACAAGGCGCTCAAACGTCACCTCGAACGCGGAGGTGACAACGACACCCCGGAAATGCTCGACGGCCTCCACATCGACCCGATGGGCGACATTCGGGACGCCCGGCCATGACCGATCTGCTCACGCCAAACGAACTGGCCGTCATGCTCGGCATGAGCGTACGCACGCTCGCCAACTGGCGGAGCACCGGCAAAGGCCCGCCATATCTGAAAATCGGCGTGGAACCGCCCGAAGGCCATCAGGACAGGCGCAAAGTCCGCTACCAGCGTCAAACCGCGGAACAGTGGGCTTTAGCACACAAGTACCAGAGGACGGTGGCGAGATGAAAAACGGAATGTTCGTTCCGGCGACACAGTGCAAAAGCCACCCAAACGTCAAAAGCGACGGTAAAGCACGCGTCGATACCGGCAAGCCGACCCTCACGCAGCAGGGAATCGACGTGGAAAAGTTCATCCACGACAACAGGCGATTGATTGAAAGACTCAGAAAGGGAACACGTTGAAACACGAATACACGGGCGACGAGCTCGCCGAACTGAAGAAAATCTACGACGAGTCGGGAGAAGCCGGACTCCAGATCGGCGAAATGCGTGCGTTACGCAAGGCAGGACTCCTCACCCCGGACCTGCCACCGGAACAGGAGGCGCATGAGGACATCCTGGCCGACTATCAGGCCGTCGGCAAGCCCACGGCGGAACAGGCGGAACCGTCGAAACGTGACCTCATCCTCGCGCATTGCAGAAACCGCATCGACCAAGGCCAACCGTTCGACGGCAAGGAAACCGCCGAAGCGCTCGGCATAAGCCAGAAAACGGCAGGCAACATCATCGGCCAACTCCGCAAGGAAGGACTGCTGCCGGCCTTCGACCAGCATTCACCCCGCAAAACACGGAAAAACGCCACGATCGGAAAGAAGAAAGAAACCATGACCACCACATCGAAACTCACAGTGGACAAAATCACCGCAACGAAACTCACCCACGTCGGAACCATCAGCGTCGGGCCACAAGCCACAGCCGATCCGCGCATCATCATCGCAAACGCCTTGGTCGACATCTTCGACGCGGTGAGCGCCTTGCAGCGAACCGCGTTCCAAGCCAACGACAAGGTGGTTTACGGTTTCGCCACGAAACTGCTCACCGGCGAATTGATGGACATCAAAGCCAACTACAGCAAGGATGTGGCGAAGTGAAGCTCCATTTCGATAGCGAGAGCGGCGTTTTCACCATCAAGCCAGAGTCCAAGGCGGAAATCATCAAGCTCAGGACGTCCGCGTTGGATATCGCCAATCTCCTGGTCGATTATTTCGACGCCGACATCATCAAAGCAGACATAAACAAGCCAAGCAATCAGCAGGGAGCCTGAAATGAAACGTATTCCACTCAAGGATACGGAACGCTATCAGATCGAGCGTTTCAAACAGGGCAAGCAGGCTGAACGTCATCTTGCCTGGCTGGAAAGCCGCAAGGCGGGTGTGGGCGGTTCCGACATGAGCACGATTCTCGGCCTGAATTCCTTCAAGACACCGTATGAGCTGTGGCTTGAGAAGACCGGCCGCGTGGAACCGGAGGACATTTCCGACAAGTGGGCGATCGTCAAGGGCAATGCCCTGGAAAACGAGCTCCGTAAGCGTTTCCGCGCGCAGCATCCGGAAATGCTCGTCACGGACGGCACCGACAAGCAATTCATCAGCCGCGAAAAGCCCTATCTGAGAGCTTCCCTTGACGGCATCCTGCAAGGGGAGGACGGAAGCTTCGGAATCCTTGAGATCAAGACGGCGGGTAATCGCCGAGCTGGGGACTGGCATGACGAGGACGGCAACCTCCGGATTCCGCCATATTACTTGGCTCAGGTCGAATTCTACGCGCTCGTCACCGGCTGGACGTGGGGCTATGTCTACGCGGCCATCGGGGACGACGAGCCGGTAGAGATTCCCTTCGAGGCGGACGTGGAGGATATGGCCGCGATCGACAAGGCCGCCACCGACTTCTGGCATTTCGTCACCACAGGCACGCCACCGCAATTGACCGGCGGGGACGTGCAGAAGGCGTTCCCCGAACCGACGCCGGACATCGTGGACGAAAGCGACGATGACGACCTGTACGACCTGCTCGCAAGATACGAGAGCGCCACCGGAATGCTGAATAACATGAAGGCCGCTCAGAAGGAACTACAGGAGCAGATCATCCTGCGCATCGGCCCGCACACTGGCGTCCGCTGCGGCAACCTCCAAGCCACCTACAAGCCGACGACCCGCAAGGAATACACCGTCAAAGCCACCACATACCGCAAATTCGCATTCAAATCCATCGAGGAAAAGGAGCAATAATCATGGGAGCAATCGCACAGCAGGCGCAGGGCCGGCAGATGGTCGAGATGACGCCGAAGAAGAACCTCCAGATGCTGATGAAGAAGAGCTGGCCGCGTATCGCCAGCGTGGTCGGCAACAACATCAGCCCAGACCGCCTCTACCAGATGTGCGTGTCCGCGATCAACAAGACACCGAAACTCGCGGAATGCTCGCCGCAAAGCGTGCTCTCCTGCTTCATGACCTGCTCCGCGCTCGGATTGGAACCATCCAACGTGGACGGATTGGGACGCGCCTACGTGCTGCCCTTCTACAACAAGAAATCCGGTGGCATGGAGGCCACGTTCATCATGGGCTATCGCGGCATGATCGATTTGGCGCGACGTAGCGGCCAGCTCGTGGACATCAGCGCCCGAGCCGTGCACCAGGGAGACGAATTCTCCTACAGCTATGGTCTCAACGAGGATCTGCACCACGTGCCATGCACCAACCCCGGCGAACTGACCCACGTGTACATGGTCGCGCATTTCAAGGACGGCGGCCACTACTTCCTGGTGCTGAACCGTCAGGAGATCGAGCAGGCGAGGGCGCGTAGCAAGAGCGGTAATTTCGGCCCGTGGAAGACCGATTACGAGGCCATGGCCAAGAAGACCGCCATCCGCCGCGCGGCGCCTTATCTGCCGTTGACGGTGCAGGCGCAGACCGCCGCCGCCAGTGACGACACCACGCCGGATTACGGCGACGTGTTCCAGCCGGTGCTCGATGACGATAACGCGGACGAAGCCGATGACGTGACCGCAGAAGTCATGGAGCCGGACATGCCGGACACCGAAACCGATGTGAAGGATGGTGAGTGATGGCCGGAGAGACCGTTATCACGATAGTCGGCAATCTGACCGCAGATCCTGAGATGCGCACGACCCGTAATGGTTCCACGGTGGCGAATTTCAGCATCGCGTCCACGCCACGCGTATACAACAGCCAGGCCAACCAGTGGGAGGACGGTCAGGCGCTGTTCCTCCGCTGCTCGGCCTGGCGTGACCTCGCCTCGCATTGCGCCCAGACGCTCCGCAAGGGCATGCGCGTGATCGCTCAAGGCCGGTTGCAGCAGCGTTCCTATCAGGCGCAGGACGGTTCCAACCGCACGGTCATCGAAATGACCGTGGACGAGATAGGACCGTCGCTCCGTTATGCGACGGCGCAGGTGCAGAAGATGCAGTCAGGCGGATACCAGGGCAACGCCAATGGTGGCGGCTATCAGCAGCCGCAGCAGGCACAGCAGCAGGCGCAGGCTCCGGCAGATGACCCGTGGGGCGCTCCGGCTGGAGAGCCTGATTTCTGATTCGTGAGTGGATTGAGCCGCCGGACGTGCTGCCCACATGTCCGATTCATGGGTGCGCGATGTATCCGGCGCGCCCCATCCCATGCCCCGAATGTGAGGCCGAAAGCGAAGACCATTACGCGGACATTGGCGATGCCGACATTTGGATTTTGGAGGACGAATGACGCAGGAAACCACCATCGACGTGCCGAAGGCCTACTGGTGGACCCAGAACAAGCGTGGAGACTGGCGGGCGAAATACCGGCGCACCAGCGTCGTGAAAAGACGTGCCTACCTCACCTACCGCAGTCTCATCAACAGCGGCAAACTCAAGCCGCCAACCAAATGGCCAGTGCACGTCACCGCCATCATCCACCCCTTGACACACGGCAGATTCGATCCTGAGAACGCGGCGCCGATGGTCAAGGCAATCTTGGACGCCATCACACAAGCCGATTTCTGGCCGGACGATAACGCCAGATACGTGGTCGGCCCGGACTACAGGCTAGGCGAGCCAAGCACCGAAAAAGGCGTCTACCACATCACCATCCGAATCGAAGAAGAGGAGCTTTGACATGGCTACGAACGTGACCGAGAAAGACAAGACACTCAACGAGATCATCGACTGGGCGAAAAGTCGCTGTCATGAAGCCGCACTTTCCAGATTCGACGTTCGCAGAAAGAGCGACCGAGACTTCTATGACGGCCAAGTTAACGCATTCCATGAAATTCTAGAGCTTTGCCGTTCCATGCTCGGCTACAGCGGTTCCATGCCTTCCGAGGTACCCAATCAAAGCGAGGACGCGAAGGAATAGTTATGTGGTTCAAACGCAAATACAACGAATATGGGTGTCCAATGTGCGGCAGACTACCAGTAATCAAGGCATGGCAAACGGAAAAATACCACGAGAGCCGCAAAGTAAGGACAACACTCACAGTCTACCGGCTCCAATGTCCACGTGGACATATCTCTACAAGCTGGTTCAGCCACGCCGCACTCGCAAGCAGGCAGTGGAAAGAACTCGTGGACGAGTACAAGGGGAAGGATACGAAATGAGCGCGTACCAACCTGTTCTTGACCCCGCCTGCGGCGGCCGAATGTTCTGGTTCGACAAGTCGGATGATCGCGTGCTTTTTGGTGATGTGCGTGATGAAAGCTGGGAATTGTGCGATGGGCGTAGGTTCGATGTCAGGCCGGACATGCTGATGGACTATCGTGACCTGCCATTCCCTGATGAGACGTTCCGCATGGTCGTGCTTGACCCGCCACACCTGCGCAATGCGGGCGATACGAGCTACATGGTGCAGAAGTATTGGTGTCTCGACCAAGAGACGTGGAAGACCGACATTAAGACCATGTTCGACGAGTGTTTCCGCGTCTTGAAGCCTTACGGGACATTGATTTTCAAGTGGAATGAGACGCAGATACCCGTATCGCAGATTCTCAAGCTCACAGCGCACAAGCCGCTCTTCGGCAACAAGCAGCCGAACCGCACGGGAACACACTGGATTGTCTTCATGAAGGAGGACGCGAAATGAATAAACGGTACAAGGTTTGCCCACTTTTTTGGAGTGATTACGGCGATGAGCGCACCTTGATGAATATGGGTGTGTTTGAAGAGTTGCTGAACGAGGGTTGGAAGATTCTGCGGGTGGATATCATGCCACCAACGGAATTGAGTAATAACGCCGTTACCGCGACGAACGTCTACATCCTTGAGAGGGAGGCTAATGATGATTAGTCAATACGACAAGGACATGTGTTGCCTGTATATCGCTGAGGGGATGAACTACATCTGGCAACAACGAGAGAACCAAGAGCTTTCCCGAATACTTGAATCATTGGCCGATAGGAAGCTCATGAAGCGTGTCCATGGCGGGTATGCGATCACACTCAAGGGCCTGTTGGCAGTCAAGGTGTGGAGACTTCACCTGTTCCTGTTTCACCACGATGAATGCAAGTACTTCAGGAGGAAGAAATGAGCAGGGCTGAGACCACCGCCATGCTGTCCAAGCTGGTCGAGAAGAGGTTGAAGAATCAGACCGCTTTTTGGGCGAGTGAGGTCAATTTCGACCGGAACACGCCTGACGAGCGGCGAGTGGATTACGTTGGCTTCAAACCTTGGAACATCAACGGCGAACCGGTGCCCGCAAGCGTTGAAAAAGGCTGCTTCGAGTTCTACGAGGTCAAGTCATGCATGGCTGACTTCACGAGCGGCAACGGCCTGACCTTCTACGGTGATTCAAACTTCCTCGTCTGCACGAAGGAATTGTGCGACGAGATTGTGTGGCGGAAGATGGTGCCGCCGCGTGTGAACGCGATCCTGACACCGGATTCGACCGGCTCGAAACTGATTCTCAACTATGTGCAGTCCTACAACGACCTGTCATACCGGCGACGGCCCGCAAGCGAAATCCTGTGGGCAATGGTCAAAGCAAACGGAAAGAGGACAAATTGAGCATCATGCTTGACGAGGCCAACGCTTACGAGCGTGGCATGGATGATGATTTGACTTTTCAGACGGTTCGGGAGCTTGCCGGTACAGCGTACATGGCCGGACGTTCCGCTCCACCAACCGACGCCGAGGTGGAGGCCGTGGCGAAACGGCTCTGCTGGAACAGCTGCGAATGGGATGGCATCGAAAGCGACTATGTGGCGAAGGACGAAGATGACGCATGGGATTATGCCGGTGAGATTCCCGGCTTCCAGGAGGAATATATCAGACAGGCCAAGGAAATGCTCGAAATCGCACGGAAGGCGGTAAGCGAATGAGCAATACGATCAGATACGTGGAATGCGCCCACTGCGGCGAGACCGTCGGCGCATATTACGTCACCTGCCCGTACTGCGGATACCGCCTGGTGTCCGCTCAGCAGGCGGTCATGGATGGCTTGGCATGGTGACGCTCGACCCGGCACCCGACATCGTGGAAATCGCCGAAGCCCTGGACGCGATGGCGAAACCACATGTGGGAAGCGGCTGGGCGAACACCAACTACACCGGCCTGCCCTGCACCACGCCACGGCAGGAGGCCATCTGGATGGCATACAACGGAATCACAAGAGGGGAGGATTGATGGCAAGGCGTGGTTACGTGCAGCTCGTTAACGGCTTCTATCTGAACGGCAAGGTGCTCGAACTGATGGACGAGTGCCCTGCTGCAGTGGCGCGTTTCTGCATGATACTGAGCTTCTGCGGCGATAATCTCACGGATGGATACGTGAGCCGTCGAGACATGAGGTACGTACTCCGCGCCACCGATGAGGAGCTGCGGCTCCTGCTTATGGAAAACATGCTCGAAGAGGTCGATGAAGGCTACGTGGTCCATGATTACACCGAGCACAACCGCAGTCGTGAGCAGGTGCTGCGCTCCCGCAAGAAGACCGCCGAACGCGTCGCCAGGCATCGTGAAAACGACGATGTAACGGCGTTACATGCATCGCGTAACGGCGCTACATCCCAGAAACACCAGAACACCAGAACACCAAAGAAAGAGAAAGAAGAATATTCTTCTTCTTTCTCCAAAGAAATCGGCGTAAGCGATTTCGAGCTAATGACGGAGAAGGCCCATGCCAATGCCGCCATAATCCGCGACTATCCGAATCTCGACTTGTCGGACGCGTGGAACGCGTTCTTAAGCCGACATTATGGCGAAAACCGCACGATAGCCGACTGGACGCGCCTGTGGAAGGGCTGGTGCCAACGTCGAGCCAGAATGAGCGGCATCCCACCCTCGAAACGCCACGTGCACACGTGGAAATGCTCTCACGTGCTCGAAGCGCTCGGACGCGACGAAGAAACGGCGCAGGCAGACGAAAAGGCCTGCGAATTAGCCGACAGACTCAACAAGGAGGAATCATGAAACACGACGAACCGGTAACCATGTGCAGCTTGGAATCGGAAACAATGTACAGCCTGGAATGGTTGAGACACGAGCGCCGCAAGGCATGGCAGGAAGGCTACGCGGCCGGCTGGAAAGACCAGGAATGCGATTTCCCGCAATATACAAGCGAAAACCCATACAAGGAGATCATCGAAATCGAAAAGGACGGTGAATGATGGGCGGATTGGACAAGGTTGAGAAAATTATTATTGGCGCACTGGTGGTATTCGTCGCCTCAATGCTCTTGCTGGCGGGAATATGCATCTACGTGTCTTGTTATGCGGGCACGCATCCCGATTACGGCATGACGACGGTCAAGACCGGCGACGTGACATGGGTCTGTCTGACCGACCATGGCAAGACCATCGGCTGCGACACCGTGGAGGAATACAAATGAAGAAAATGCTCGAAGACATGATCATCAAATGGCATCAGGCCGGTTACGCGCTTGACGAGATCGCGCCGCTCGTGCCGCAGGTGCCGAAAGCGGAAGTCGCCGCGATCATCCGCCAGCACGACAAGGAGACTCGACTTTGACCAACTGCCAGCACTGCCAGAAGCCAATGAAGCCGATCGCAGCGAATCTACTCTGCGCCAGCTGCCGAGAAAACTACTGGGCGCTCATCAGACAGCTCGGACACGTCCAACTGCCAGCATTAAGCTCCATCATGCTCAAGCAAGCGCACATCGGAGCCACGGGCCACGCGCCAAGCCGAGGCAGCGCGCCAATGCCAATCGACACGAGAGCGCAAGCCCTCATCACCGATTCCGAAGCGTGGCTCGCCGAACAAGCAGGCAAAATCAACGCACGCTACAGCAATCTCCCGTGGGACAAGGCATGGAAGAAGATCACGGCCAACAAACACACCATCCTCAGCATGAGCACCGCAGCAGACGACTACACCGCCCTGGAACACATCAGCAGACGCAACGAGACGGCCTTGACACCAGAAGAGGCAATGGTCATCATCGGCACATGCCCACAATGCGGCCACCAAGCCACCAGCACGCCACAGGCCGACGAATGGACATGCCCGCACTGCAAATGGCAAGGCGGAGTCCAAGCCATCAAAGCCACCCGCGACAACAAACTCTGGCAACTCGAATACACCGGAAAACCAGTCGAAGTCGCAAGATACCTCTCCAAAATGGACATCCACTGCACAAGCGACCAGATCCGCCAATGGCTCACCAGAGGCAAACTCCACGCCACGCCGACAAAACACAAAGGAGAGTACGTGTTCAACCTCGGAGAAATAACCGCCATGCTTGACTGTCACAATTAAAATGCTATACTGTCGTACAGTAGTAAAATGGTTCAGCCTGAAAGGGTTGGACCATTATTCATATCAGCTTCGGTAGCTCAGTGGCAGAGCACAAGGGATAGCACAGATACCTAGGACGGACACCAAACCGGCCATGGCTTCCTACTTCTTTAAATCGAATGCCCGTGATGACAAAGACAGTGCATCCCACACCACGCGCTGGTTCGACTCCAGCCCGAAGCACCAAAGGCGGTGAATCAATGCCAGGAAGAGTCCGCAAGACAAGTCGCCAATTCGAAAAAGACAAGGCCGCATTCTTCAACCAATGCAAGGCACAGCATGCGGTCTGCTGGTTGTGTGGCATGCCAATCGACTACAACGCAGTCAAGAACACCATAGATGACTCATTCAACCTAGATCACATGTTCCCAGTCAGCAAGCATCCCGAACTCCAATTCGACCCGGCAGGCTTCAAGCCCTCACACACCAGCTGCAACCGACTAAGAGGCAACAGTGACCCGCCCGCACCAATCGGAACACTAAGCAGGCAATGGATTAAGACAGCATGAGCAAGGAGACAGCAATGCAACAGCCAGTCAACCTAACACTCACCGCAGAAATTAACGACAAGACATTCCCAATCAGCAGCTTCACGGTCAACATTCCAGTGCACGTCAACAGAACATACCGCTACGAGGTCATCGACTCCGAGCGTGCCATCGCCAAGCTGATGCCACCAAGCACAAACGAACTCATCAAACGCTTCAAAAACGCAATCAACGCATTCCAAACAGCATTCGAAACCGACCCAAACGGGGTAGGGGCGGTGAAATCGTAAAACCAACGAGATGGGGGTCTACGTC
>CALBBA010000006.1 GCA_937926755.1 uncultured Collinsella sp. | reverse complement strand
AAGACGGCATACGAGATTGACATGTGACTGGAGTTCAGACGTGTGCTCTTCTGCTTCCTCAGCCGCCCACCCGGCGCGGCATTGCCGGTTACTCGCTCGCGGGCCTCTTCGCACTCTGGTCCCTCTGGCAAACCGACGCCTTTGACCGCGCCGCGAGCGCATCGGGGTCGCTATGGTTTCCCGACTTTGTCGACCGTGCCAGCACGGCCCCTTTTGCCGGCAGCCCGCAAGCCGTCTACCTCTCACTCGGCAAAAAGGAAACCAAGACGCCCAACCGCATGATGCGGCATGTACTCGACGACACACGCGCGATGGAAGCGTTGCTCGTCGAGCGCGGCATTCCAACAACGCTGGAGCTCAACCCCGGCAATCACTTTGCCCAAACCGACTTACGCATGGCCCGCGGCATCCACTGGATACTGACACATTAAAAATGGCGCCCACGCGTACGCGCGGGCGCCATTTATTTTGTTTTAGCTGAACGCAGCTGCTACTCAGCAGCCTCCTCGAGCTCGGAGACATCAAACTCAAAATCATTGCCGGGCAAAATCGCGTTGAGCACGATGCCCACCAGCGAGCCCACGGCAAGGCCGGAGAGCGAAATCGTCACGCCGCCCAGCTCCAGCACGATGGCACCGGCAGTGCTATAGGCAATGCCGAGCGATAGCACGAGCACCAGAGCGGCCACCAGCACGTTGCGGTTGTTCTGGAAATCGACCTGGTTCTCGATGAGGTTGCGAACGCCCACCGCGCTGATCATGCCATAGAGTACGAGCGACACGCCGCCGATTACACACGCCGGCATGGCCGCAATGACAGCCGCGAACTTAGGGCAGAACGAAAGCACGATGGCGCAGCACGCGGCAATGCGAATCACGCGCGGGTCGAACACGCGCGTCAGGGCAAGCACACCGGTGTTCTCACCATATGTCGTATTGGCAGGGGCGCCAAAGAGCGATGCCAAGATAGTCGCCAGGCCATCGCCGAGCAGGGTACGGTGCAGACCGGGATCGGCAATGTAATTGCGTTCGCAGGTAGAGCCAATGGCGGAAATATCTCCAATGTGCTCAATCATGGTCGCAAAGGCCAGTGGCATGATGGTGATAATGGCCGTCGTGGCAAGACTGCTATCGAACTGCGGTCCAAAGAGCGCGAACACGGTGTTGTCCCACACGACAGGTAGACCGACCCACGGCGCGGCGGCAACCCCCGAAAAATCAACCTCGCCCAGCACCGCCGCAACGGCATAGCTCACCACAACGCCCAGCAGAATCGGCACGATCTTGACCATGCCGCGGCCCCAAATGTTGCAGATGATGATCACGGCAACGGCAATAGCAGCAACAAACCAGTTGGTCTGGCAGTTGGCGATAGCAGAGCTTGCCAAGATCAGGCCGATGGAAATGACGATGGGACCGGTCACCACCGGCGGGAAGAAGCGCATGATGGGCTTGGCGCCAAAAGCGCGG
>CALBBA010000005.1 GCA_937926755.1 uncultured Collinsella sp. | reverse complement strand
CACTATATCCACGTCCTCTAGGCCCAAGACTGCCACTGAGACCACCGCGACGCTCCCCAAGGCCGGCGACAACAACTGGATCGCCGCCTCTTTATCGTTATTCCTGCTGGGATTGGCACTTTTTGGTGCCGCATATCGCTGCTGAGGTGCCATATTTTCAGAAGTATGCGGTGATCGATTTCTCATCTATTTGCTAATCACCGATTATCGCTAATCGATGACCTTACAACTGGCAGCATGCCGTCGCATCACCAAGAAGATCATCTCTCAGCATTTGCCGAGCACATGTCGGCTATAAGTTCAATTCGCGACATTGATAGCGCCCTATGACAAACAAGAAAGATTTCTTCTCTCCATTCATAATCATCTTCAAGGACGACATCGTCTGAAAGCCTATTCTGGACGGAAATCCGAGGTAAACACGTGAGCACAAAAACTCAGATTGCAACATAGATGAAATCTGGAGGCTGCTGTTTCTACCTGATAGGTAACAAGAGGGCTCATTGCACAGACGACGCCGTGGAAGGCGCGCCAACATCATGCTTGCCCCATTACGGATTCATGATGCGCAGTTCGGCCTTTGCGCAAAATTAAAGACTGGTAAAATGACCCCTATAGCCGGTTCGAATTAGCGTTTGCGCATCGCAATCGGAAGTGCTTTGTTTGCACATTATATTCTGCTGCGTGTCTATCAGGTACGACTCTACGGAGGAACCGGCTATTAACTTTAAGGATAATCTGATGCTCAACGAACTTCAGTCGAAAGCTGATCTGGCTGGGTTTCTTGGCCTGACCTTGGAAAAGCTTGATTTCTTTGTATATCCAACTTCCATGTATGACCTATATAGAAATAGGTTGGTTCCAAAAAGAAACGGTGGCTATCGAGAACTATTAATCCCAAGGTCTGATTTAAAAAGGGCTCAAAGAATCATCGCCTCTGAGCTTGAAAAAGGCTATAAGCCATTGCCTTGTGTCCATGGTTTTATCAAAGGACGGTCGATAAAAACAAATGCTGAAAATCACATTGGCTCACAAGTAATTGTTGGCCTGGATATTAAGGACTTCTTTCCTTCTATCTCGTCAAGACGAGTGTACGGGCTTCTTGTTTCCAAGAAGTTAGGTCTAACCCCTGAAGTTGCATTCTGTATTTCAAGGATTGTTGCGACACCGAAAGGACTCCCTCAAGGCGCTCCCTCATCTCCTATTATTTCGAACATGATTTGCCTCGGTATGGATAAACAGCTAATGCACCTATCGCGAGAATATCGATACCAATACTCTCGATATGCCGATGATCTTACGTTCTCATTTAATAGTTCTTACTTCTTTTATCGAAATTTTTATTCAGGTGGAAAGCTCAGGTTGCCCAATAAGCTACGAAACGCAATCACTAACTTCCATGGAACCGAATCGTTTGAGCTCAACGAGGATAAATCGTTTTACAGTTGCAGTTTTTCAAGACAACTGGTCACGGGCGTTGTCTGCAATCAAAAGACAAATATAAAACGCGAGCAATATCGGCGACTCCGCTCAACGCTCCATCGACTAAGCAATGGCGAGATCGAAGGCGCGATGGGCTGCTATTACGGTAAAACCATCGCCAAACTTACTGATGCAGAAAGAGGGATGTTTGAAGCGTCTCTACGCGGAAGTCTTGATTTTTACAAGTCTCTGATTAAGGACCCCTGGACATCAGGACCACTTATGCGTTTGGGCAGTTTGTACAACAAAACGAAACCAGAAAAAATGCCTACTTTCCCAGTCGCACTTCAACAAGACTCACTTCTGTATCTCGAAGGAGATGATGGCGAAGAAAACTCATTTGAGGGTCTCGGGTTTTATTTGCCTGGCTACGGTCTTGTTACGGCATGGCATGTGATATGCGATGCCGTTTCCCATGATAAAACTAGCAGGGAAATTAAATTATTCAGCTCGGATAAGACGCCGCTTGCAATATTTAGGTTTGGGAATGAGGTAGTTCAGGACAACAAACACGATGCCGCAATATTACAAGATGTTCCTCCTGCGATCTTAAGGAACATTCCCCTTCTTCCATCAAATATGGAGTTGCTTACCAAGGGCGACAGGATTTCTGCTTACCAACACCATTTTTCCGAATCTAGATTCAGCTTTGAACTACACAGCGGAGATTTGCTCAGGGTCGGAGAACCAAGTGAAGAGGGCACACTTTGTTATACGAATTGCTCATTTCGGCATGGAATGAGTGGTGGGCCAGTGTTTAATGGTTTGGGCCAGGTCGTTGGCATAGTACATACTGCAACTGAACATGGACAACTTGGATCATTTCTCCCTTTAAAGGATTGTATCCGCTCAACTGAAGTCTATGGAAGGTGGCTCCTCTTCTAACTAGGACATGAAATAAGTTCCTGCATTACGGCTTATAAAAATCAATCAGGCCTCGCTCAACAGTAGGGTAAGATTTCGGCCAATAGATGCTCATTCGAAGAATAGCAATTCATGAATATCATACAGGGGGCCAAGTCTCAAGCCCTGATAGGGAGTGTGGCCGTTAAGCGCATTGATTCTTAATCCGATCAGCAGCGCCCCTATTTGATATTTTTGGTTGATTTCCGATCTCAGCCGAACACATTAGGCGGACAGGCCGTTCCCGCAGCT
>CALBBA010000004.1 GCA_937926755.1 uncultured Collinsella sp. | reverse complement strand
GGTGGTCTGCGGCGGTTTTGATTCCCCGACCCCCAAGGACATTGAGTATATTAAGCCCAAGATTTGCCACTTCGCTCTTGTGCCTATCAACTACATGTATCCCGCTCTGCGCAAGGCTATCGAATTTGTTGGAGAGAACCACGAGCAGGCCGGCATTCCTCTGGAGAAGGCAAACCACAGCGAGTTGGTGAATTTCCTTGGCATGAGCAAGATTGGCGCACAGGAAAAGAAGTATATTCCCCAGATCGATTGCTGATCTTCCGGCCAGAAAGCGTTGATCGACAGAATGTGATGAAACAGGGCCGGCAGTCATGTGCGATACATGGCTGCCAGCCTTTTCTTTAAAAAGATTTTAAATAAATAGGAGAGTTTAGGAATGCGTACATTCAAAGAATATCAGGAAAAGCTGAACTCCATGCGTAAAAATGTCTATATCAACGGCGAACTGGTGGAGCGCAGTGATTCCCGTCTGCTGGGCGGACAGAATATTATGGGCATCACCTTTGACGCAGCTATGTCCGACGACCCCGCACTCCGCGATCTGGCAACCGCGACCTCCCATCTCACCGGTCACACCATTAACCGGTTTACCCATATCTACCAGACGCCTGATGACCTGCTTAAAAAGCAGGCGATGATTCGGGAGCTGGGACATTTGGCCGGCGGCTGCATTCAGAGATGCATGGGTTGCGATGCCATTAATGCCCTGTACGTCTCTACCTATGAGGTGGATCAGCACTACGGCACTAACTACCACGAGCGCTTCAAGAAGTATCTGGCGTGGTATCAGGATAACGATCTGGTTGGTAACGCCGGTCAGACCGACGTGAAGGGCGATCGATCCAAGCGTCCCTCTGAGCAGGTGGATCCCGATCTGTACATGCGCATTGTGGAACGTCGTGAGGACGGCATCATCGTCTCTGGCTGCAAAGCCCACAACACCACCGCTCCCTATGCCGACGAGATTCTGGTGCTGCCCACCCGCGCTCTGAAGGGAACTGATGCCGACTGGGCCGTGGCCTTTGCGGTTCCTGCCGATGCCGAAGGCGTGACTCTGATTTCTCGACCCGTTTCTCCCAATCCCCGCATTGAATTGAAAGCTCCCTACAACAACTACGGCATCTGTGACACCATGACGGTATTGGATCATGTGTTTATCCCTAATGAGCGCGTCTTCATGTGCGGCGAGGCTGACTTCGGCGGCCGTCTGGCTCTGTCCTTCGCGAATAACCACCGCTTTAGCTACTGCGGCTGCAAGCCCGCCATTACCGATGTATTTATCGGAG
>CALBBA010000003.1 GCA_937926755.1 uncultured Collinsella sp. | reverse complement strand
CACTACGATGGCGCGTTTGTCGGCACGTGCTTAAAGCGCGACGGAAAGCTGGATGCCCCGGTTGATGTTGAGCGGGTAGTTCGTTTTATGGCTGCCGCTCGTACGGCGCGAGGGGAGTAGGCACCTATGGCGTTTTATCTGGGTATTGATATTGGGACAAGCGCCTCTAAAGGCGTTTTAATCGATGATCGATGCAACATCGTTTGCCAGGCCACTTGTGGACACGAGACGGATAACCCACGTGATGGATGGTACCAGCATGATGCGGAGGCAGTTTGGTGGGGCGATTTTTGCCGCTTGTCGCGCGAGCTGGTGGTGCGATCGGGGGTTAACGCGGCGCAGATCGGATGCGTCGGCCTTTCCGCATTGGGTTGCGACTGCGTGCCGGTCGATACCGAGTGCAACGCGCTGGTGCCCGCGATTTTGTACGGAGTCGATGCACGTTCGAAGCCGCAGATTGACGAGCTTCTTTCCGAATATGGGTCAGATCGCGCACGCGAGCTTTTCGGGCACGATCCCTGTTCGTCAGATATTGCTCCAAAGATCTTGTGGTTTAAGGAGAGTATGCCCGAGGTGCACGAACGTGCTGCGAAGTTCCTGACGGCGTCATCGTTTCTGTGCGCAAAGTTGACGGGGCGTTTTACGGTGGACCGTTATTTGGCGGAGGATTTTCTTCCCCTATACGATCGCTACACTTGGAAGGTTGATGCTCGGGAATGTGCTCGTTTCTGCCGGCCTGACCAGATGGCGGAGGTAATGTCGGCTACCGATATTGCCGGGGTGATTACGCAGCGTGCGGCTGAGGCGACGGGGCTCGCGGCAGGGACACCTGTCTTGGTGGGAACGGGCGACTCTGGTGCCGAGGCCATTTCGACGGGTGTATTCCGTCCCGGCGATATGATGGTTCAGTTGGGGAGTACGGCGTATTTCATCTACCTAGCTGATCATATGATCGATGATGCCTGTCTGTGGCCAGGGACGTTTATCATTCCCGGAACTTACGGGATCTGCGCGGGGACCAATACGGCGGGTGCGCTCACATCGTGGCTGCGCCAAGAGCTGTATCGCGACGCCGTAGAGGCCGAGGGCCACGGTGGCCCCGATGCATATTCGGTTATGGCGCATGATGCCGCCGACGTGGCGCCGGGTGCCGATGGGCTCCTGTGCCTGCCGTACTTTGCGGGGGAGCGTACTCCGCTCAACGATCCCGAGGCGCGTGGCGTCTTCTTTGGCTTGACCGGAAGGCATACGCGAGCCCATATGGTTCGCGCCGCCTTGGAAGGCATCGCGTATACCGTTGCATCCCATGTCGACATTATCGAGCGAGAGCATGGACTGCCAATTGGGCGCATTATGCTTGTCGGAGGTGGAACCAAGAATCCAGTTTGGATGCAGGCTATCGCCGACGTATGCGGGCGCGAGGTCTCGGTTGCCAAGGTTACGATGGGCGCATGCTTCGGCGATGCCATCATGGCAGCTCTCGCAGGAGGCGCCTATGCATCATGGGATGAGCTCGCTCAAGTCCTTGGCGTTGCGCAAACAATCGTGCCCGATATGGCTGCCCACGAGTTATATGCGTCGCGTCGTCATATCTTTGACGAATTGTATGCACGCAACCGTGATCTCATGCACGAATTGGTGTAATGCTGCCGAATTGTACTGCCTGCCAATAGGGACTGCGTTGTGCGATTCGCATGTCCCTTGGCATTTTTTGCCCACAGGGGTTAGCGAAGGTCAAATACAGAGCGCGCATTTGCTAAAACTGCCGACTCAATGTGCTTAGCGTCGCAGTTTTTGAGCGAGGCGATGCGTCCTGAGGCTCTTGTGAGCGATCTGATGAGCGACTGTGCGCTTGTTTCTGTGTTTGGCTCGGCCGGCGCATCGGTCTCGAGCAGTAGACGGTCGAGTGGAATCTGTCGGGCATATTCGC
>CALBBA010000002.1 GCA_937926755.1 uncultured Collinsella sp. | reverse complement strand
GGTGGCAGATGCGTGGGGTCCCTGAGTATGTCGAGGCTTATCTCCCGCATGTTCTGGTTGATCGCGCTCTCGATGGTGAGCAGCTGCTCTTGGGTGACCGTATCCCTCGTTTTCGCGTAGTCCGCCGCCATGGCCTTCAGCCGTTCGAGCTCGTCGTAGTTATGGTTCGCTTCGCGGAAGTTGTTGAGTTCCGTGGAGAGTTGGGCGAACTCTTTCAGGATTGCCTGCGAGACGTTCGGGACGTTCTTGATCTCGGTGATCTGGTTCTTGATCCGGGCGATCTCGTCGCCCAGCAGCATGTAGGTGGTGGCGAGGTCGCCTTCCGTTTCCTTGAATTCGGAATCCAGTATCCTTGACAGCTTGTGGTGGAAGCCTTCGATCTCCTCGAGGGTGCGGAATTCCTCGTTGGGGAAGAATCGTTCAAGGTCGCTGAACGTCCTTTTGAAGCTGCGTTTCTGTCCCGTCATGTCCCTGTGAACGTCGTTCAGCTGGGTCTGCACGGCCGCTCTCTGCCGTCTGAGGCCGATCAGCTGCTCCCTGAGTTCGGAGCGTCCCGTCAACGACCTCCTGCCTCATCGACGCCTGCATGAGGTTGTCCGGCACAGGGTCTTTCTGGTTGACAAGGCGGCTGATTTTCTTTGAGTCCAGGCTATTCGTCCGATACCCGTTTTGAGCTACCTAGTCCTGATCATTGATGGCGCTGAGCAGGAACCGCGCGGCCGCTTCCTGCTTGTTGTCCTTGAATCCCGGCTGCATGGCCCGGATGTAGGACAAGATGTTCAGTTCGCTCATCGGTCCGCTCCTCCTTTGATGCTCCCGGAAAAACACTGGCAAACCAGTGGCAAAACGAAGGCAAAGACTTTCAAGCTCTCGCTTTTTAAGCTGAATACAGAAAGCGAGGGCAGTCAAGTGCATCCATAGTCAAGTATCAGTCTAACACATTATCGGGAATATTACTACGCATATTAACTGATAATTGCTTTATCGCTTAATTTTCTCTCAGCTTTCGAAGTCCCGAACATGACCTGAAACCGTTCTCCCGAATCCGGCTCGCCTTCTTCGCGGCCGCGAGGTGCGTTCGTAACCGGATGACGGACTAGCAAAGTTAACAGCGTGCCAGCTAGACGAACGGCTGGTCACCGACATGAGGCGGAGCCATCCGCATTGAGGTGACCGACTATGACCAATTTCACCGGCAGTCATTTGAGCGGTCTCCGCCTCGGCCTTAGCGCCGAAAGGAGCTGAGGCTCGAGGACGTGCGCGCGGTGCTTGCCGACAAGGCGCGCATCGGTCACACGGACCAGATCCGCGAGTTGCTCCGGAAGTATGGCGCGGACAGGCTTTCAGCAGTCGATCCGAAGCATTATGAGGCGCTGCTCAGGGATGTGGAGGGACTCGACGATGGCCGCTAGTTCCCATGCGATTCTCTCCGCGTCGAGCGCGGACCGTACGTGCTCGAACATGTGGGGGCTGCCAAACAG
>CALBBA010000001.1 GCA_937926755.1 uncultured Collinsella sp. | reverse complement strand
CAACGTGCTGGCGGTCGCCTGCTACGAGTATTCGAGCGCGAGCTGGTTGGAGGATCAGGACTTCTGGCGTCTGCACGGCCTGTTCCGCTCCGTCGAACTCAACGCGAGGCCCGCCGCCCACGTCGCCGACCTCCATGCCGACGCCGACTGGGATCTCGCCACATCAAGGGGTTCGCTCTCGCTGGATGTGCTGATCGACGGTGCCGCGAACGCCGCGACGGCCGACTTCGCACTGCGGGACAAGAACGGCACCATCGTCTGGCGCACCGCCACGAAAGCGGACGGAACGCTGCACGCCGAGGCCGAGATCGATGACGCGGCGCCATGGAGCGCCGAACGTCCCGACCTGTACGAGCTATCCGTCACTCTGCTCGACGCGGGCGGCGAGGGCCTCGCGCTTGTAGGGGGAGTAGTCGTAGTCGCCATCGTAGACCGTGACCTTGCCGTCGCGGATGTCGATGATGCGGTTGGCCACGGCGCGCACCAGGTGCTCGTCGTGGCTGATTAGCACGATGGTGCCGGGGAAGTTTTGCAGGGCGTTCTCGAGCATGTCCACAGAGTCGATGTCCAGGTGGTTGGTGGGCTCGTCCAGGCACAGGAGCGCCTCGGGGGCCACGAGCATCTTGGCAAGGGCCAGACGTGCCTTTTCGCCGCCGGAGAGGACACGGACTTGCTTTTCGATTGCGTCGTTGTCGCTAAACAGGAAGGCGCCCAGCAGGCTGCGCTGCTGCGGCACGGTCCACTTGGGCGTGACGGTGTCGATCTCTTGCAGGACGGTGTTGGACTCGGTCATGCCCTCGAGCGCGTGCTGGGCGTAGTAGGCTACGCCCACGTTAGTGCCCAGGTCGCGGGTGCCATTGGTGGGCGGCTCCAGGCCAGCGAGGATCTTCATGAGCGTGGACTTGCCGGCGCCGTTGGGGCCGACGAGCGCCACGTGCTCGCCGCGGTAGAGCTTGAGGTCGATGTCGCTGTAGATGTGTTTTTCGCCGTAGGACTTGGAGACGCCCTCGAGCCCCACGACCATGTCGCCGGAGCGCGGCGGGTCGGGGAACTTAAAGTCGATGTGCTTGTGACCCTCGGGCAGGATGACAAGCTCCTTTTTGATTTGCTCGATCTTGCGGATGCGCTCCTGGGCCTGGGCAGCCTTGGTGGGCTTGTAGCGGAACTTGTCGACGAAGACCTGCATGTGGGCGATGTCGCGCTCCTGAGCGGCACGCTTGGCGCGCATCTGCTCTAGGTTGTCCTCGCGCTGTTTAAGGTAGCTGCTGTAGTTGCCGGTGTAGGTGGTCACGCGGCGGTTCTCGAGGGCGGCGACGTGGTCGACGCAGGCGTCCATGAAGGCGCGGTCGTGGCTGACGATGAGGACGGCGCCATCGTAGCTCGCGATAAAGCCGCGCAGCCACTGGACGCTCTCGAGGTCCAGGTGGTTGGTGGGCTCGTCCAGGAGCAGCAGGTCGGGGTGGCGCAGGAAGAGCTTGGCCAGCGCGATGCGCATCTGCCAGCCGCCCGAGAACTCGGAGCACGGGCGCTCAAAGTCGGTGACCTTAAAGCCCAGGCCGGACAGGATCTTGCGGGCGTTGCTCTCGAGCTCGTAGCCGCCCAGGTGCTCAAAGCGGTCCTGGACCTGGCCATACTCGTTAAGGAGTGCGTCGACGTCCTTCCCCTGTTCGGAGAGCTCGGTGATCTGGGCCTGCAGCTCGTTGGCGCGCTCGCCCATGCGGCGGATTTCCTTGGCAGCGGCCATGACCTCGGCGAGGATGGTGGTGTCCTTTTGCTCTAGGTTGGTTTCCTGCTCTAGGTAGCCCACCTGGCAGTCCTTGGCGTACTGGACCTGGCCGGCATCGGGGCTGTCGATGCCCATGATAATCTTGAGCATGGTGGTTTTGCCGGCGCCGTGGGGTCCCACGAGCGCGAGGCGCTCGCCGGGGTTGATCTGGAAGGACGCGCCGCTAAAGAGGACGCGTGCGCCGAAGCTTTTTTCGATCTTGTCGACCAGGAGGATCATGGTGCCGCCTTTGACCTTGTGTGCCTATAT